>CAYODW010000066.1:0-2050 GCA_964402865.1 uncultured Desulfonema sp.
AGCTTTTTTCTTTGCCGTCTTAATTTTGAGTTTATCAATTACATCAGTTTTAATTGCCGCTTTTATTATACATCCCCGGCATTGTTGGCCGACAGCACTGCATTCGGCTTTACGGAAATTATCAGCTCATCAAGCTCCTTTCCCATAACGGTCTCTTTTTCAAGAAGCAGTTCAGCCAGCTTGTGCAGAACATCCAGGTTTTCATTGAGGATCTTTTTTGCGGTATCGTGTGACTTTTTAATAAGAATTACTATCTCTTCATCAATCTTTCTGGCTGTCTCCTCCGAATAGTCCCTGTGCTGGGAAATTTCACGGCCGAGGAAGATCTGCTCTTCGTTTTTAGCGTACGACAAAGGACCAAGCGCGTCACTCATTCCCCATGATCGGACCATCTGCTGGGCAAGCTCGGTAGCCTGCTTGATATCGTTTGAAGCGCCTGTGCTGATGCGGTTAAAAACAATCTCTTCCGCGGCGCGTCCTCCGAATGCAATTGCAAGCTGACTTTCAAGCTGGTCTTTGTATTTGAAATCCCTTTCTTCAGGCAAAAACCAGGTCACGCCTGCCGCCCTTCCTCTCGGTATAATCGTTATCTTATTGACCGGATCGGTATCAGGCAGAAAGCGCGCTACAAGGGCATGGCCTCCTTCATGGTAAGCCGTTGTCTTCCTGTCTTCATCTTTTATAACCTTCGATTTTCTCTCAAGCCCCATATAAACTTTGTCTTTGGCATCTTCAAAATCGGCCATTTCGACCTTCTCTTTATTTCTTTTTGCGGCATACAGCGCCGCTTCATTAACCAGATTCTCAAGGTCGGCCCCTGAAAATCCCGGGGTTCCCTTTGCAAGAATAAGAGGCGTAACATCATCTCCTATGGGTGATTTTTTCATGTGAACCTGGAGAATCTTCTCTCGGCCCTTTATATCGGGAAGAGAAACAACAACCTGCCGGTCGAATCGGCCCGGGCGCAATAATGCCGGATCAAGAACATCAGGCCGGTTTGTGGCTGAAATCAGGATAACACCTTCGTTTGACTCAAAACCATCCATTTCAACAAGAAGCTGGTTCAGGGTCTGCTCTCTTTCATCATGCCCCCCGCCAAGACCGGCGCCGCGATGTCTGCCAACGGCGTCTATTTCATCAATGAATATTATGCAGGGAGCATTCTTTTTCCCCTGTACAAAAAGGTCTCTGACTCGGGACGCGCCGACACCAACAAACATTTCAACAAAATCGGAGCCGCTTATGCTGAAAAACGGAACGCCTGCTTCTCCCGCAATGGCGCGGGCCAGGAGTGTTTTACCGGTTCCCGGAGGTCCCATCAGAAGCACGCCTTTGGGGATGCGGCCTCCAAGACGGGTATATTTTTTGGGTTCTTTTAAAAACTCAACTATTTCACTCAGTTCTTCTTTCGCCTCTTCTATGCCTGCAACATCTTCAAAAGTTACTTTTTCGGACTGGTCCGACATCAGCTTTGCCCGGCTTTTCCCGAAAGACATGGCCTTGCCGCCTCCAGACTGCATTTGCCGCATGAAGAATATCCAGACTCCTATAAGGACAAGCATGGGCAGCCATGAAACAAGCACAGACATGTACCACGGAGATTCGGCGGGCGGTTTAGCCTTTATTGAAACACTTTTTCCTCTTAAGATTTTAATAAGATCGCTGTCAGGCGGGGCATAAACCTTGAAACGGGCTTTATTTATATCCGTAACAAACAATTCCTGTCCCTGGATAACTACTTCGCTCACCTTTTCAGCATCAACCATGGCAATAAACTCGGAATAGCTAAGGCTGGTTTCCGCAACATGCTGCTGGTTAAAAAGATTATACAGCATTACCATCATCAGAGTTATGACTATCCATAAAGACAGGTTCTTATAAAATGGATTCAATATGTTTTACCTCCAATAAATATTCAGAAATTCAAAAACTACAACTTCGTAAAAAGCTAATTTACCTTTTATGTCATTCCTGCAAAAGCGGGGCACATAGTGAAGCAACAGCGCTATCCAGTTCTTTCAACTAGTTCTGGACTCCCGTTTTCACGGGA
>CAYODW010000066.1:2060-13593 GCA_964402865.1 uncultured Desulfonema sp.
GAAGCCGTTATTAATAATAACCATAATTACATATTAGGCAAGAGAAAGTTCTGCCTTAAGTATTTTTCCGGTGCCGGAGGTTACCTTAAAAGAATCATCAATAACAAAACCTGCCAGCCAGATTATTTTACCATTGCTTATCACAACAGGAATTTTTATACGATTTTTTCTTGGCACCTTGTTATTTATCAAATATTCGGCAACCTTCTGAGATCCTTTCATCCCTAAAGGAGTAAAGCGGTCTCCGGGAAGGTAATTTCTTATAATTACAGGAAAACTTATTTTCTCCATATCAAAAAAAGCTGTTCCCCGGCCTGCGTGATATATATCGGACAGATTCATATTTGTAATTTCAGAAAAAACGATACTAAAGCTCTCTTTTTCAGCAACTATCAATTCGGGTTTATTTATAACATACTCGAAAAACGCTTTGTCATTAACAGTACGTTTTGAAGAAAAGCGCCGGAGGTTTCTTCCCTCTTTTGAAATAATAAGCTCTTTTCCGGTTCGGGTAATCCTTATTCTATCGGGAAGATCAAGGCTCCAGTAATCCGAATCGGTTGCAAGTTGGGCCGTTACAAGCTCGATGTGTGAATAGCTTAATCTCCTTGAATCTCCCTTGATCTTTTTAATCGCACTTCTTGTAATCCTTCTTTTTGCGGCGGGATGAAGTGCATTAATACCGGATGCGGAAAGAACGATTCTGTTATTTTCCTCAAACAGGGTGTTTTTATTCAGAATGGGCGCCAGTTCATTTTCCATCCATTCATCTTCAGAACGCATGATCGAAGCAAGTCTGTTTATCGTCTCAACTATTTTCGGATTATAGTTCCGCCCTAATTCCGGAATAAGATCATGACGGATTCTGTTTCTTAAATATTCCATATCCATGTTCGATTCATCCGTAACATGGGAAAGTCCATTTGCAGATAAATATTCCATTACATCAAAACGGGTTGTCTTAATAAAAGGCCTTATAATCAGCAGGTTGGTATTATATATGCCCCTTACAGGCGGAATTCCTGAAATGCCCAGCGGACCGCTTCCACGAATCAGATACATCAGGATAAGCTCTGCATTATCATAGCTTGTATGCCCCAGTGCAATTTTGTTGAAACCCTCCCTTTGAGCGATATTCTCAAAAAAAGAGTACCGGACGCGCCTTCCTGCTTCTTCAAGTGAAAATCCGTGCTTTTTTTTATATGCGGCTATATCCTCCTTTGACGTATAACACGGCAGATTCAGTTTTTCGGAAAGAGAAACAACGAAACGCTCGTCAGTGTCAGATTCATTTCCGCGCAATGAATGGTTAAGATGAACAACACCCAGTTTTATCGAAAATATCTGGGCAATCTCTTTCATTATATGGACAAGAGCGACTGAATCGGCCCCGCCCGATACGCCAACAAGCACGGAATCATTCTTATTAAGCATACCGTATTCGGAAATAGTCTTTTCGACATTTTTTATCAGGCTGTACGCATTGTTTTTAGGATGGAAATTCATAACATTAAAATATTTCAGAGATATCTTACAGTCAACTATAATTACTGATCCGTTAAATTTTATCCTTGATTAAAATGAATTCATCAGTATAGTTATAAGCAGATTTTAGGGTTCCGAAATTGGGAATCCTGCTTAATATTTGATAATTTCCTTAAATAACTGTTACTTGCCGGACACTGCGCAACAGACGGTTACGAACCTCGTCAGGTCCGGAAGGAAGCAGCGATAAGAAATGCGGTCTGTGTCGTGGCTGATCCCGGCAAGTAACAGTTATTTAAGGAAATGAAGAGTCCCTTCATAACAAGCCAATTTTTCACGTTGTTTTCTTTGTGTTCTCGGTAATCTTTGTGTGAGAATTAATTTTTCTGAACTCCCGTTCCCCGCTCGGAGTCGAGGACAAGTTTCACGGGAGTGACGGTGTTTTAGACTTCTTACGGTCCTATCAATTTTTACCGGTCCATAAATCAAAGACTTTTCAAAATCAACACCTACTCCTTGACATTGTTCCATATAGTCTTATTTTCCTTGTCGATGCGGAACTATTATTGATTCTTTTCCGGATTAAATTTTTAAAATGAGAAGAGAAACACATAACTGCACGTATATACAGGTGAAATATTAATGACGACTGAAAGAAGCAAAACCAAAATCGACATAAAAAATGACGAAAGCAAAAATTCGGAATGTAAAACACCGGATAAAAAAGAATTGGGAAATAAAACAGTTGCAGAAGCATCGGATCCTTTAAAAGAACTGGAGGAAAAGCTTAAAAACGCGGAACTTGAAGCAAAGCAGAATTACGATCGTTTCTTAAGGGTTTCTGCAGAATTCGATAATTATAAGAAACGCTCGTCTCGTGAAATTAGCGAATTCAGAAAATATGCAAATGAAAGCCTGATAAGTGATATGCTGACCGTTGTGGATAATATCGAAAGGGCCATCAGCACTTCAAGCAGCGACGATAAGGCAAACAGTTGCATAATCGAAGGGGTCAGTTTAACCCTGAAAGAGATTCTTCGGGTTTTTGAAAATTATGGCGTAAAACCGATTGAATCTTTATGCAAAGCTTTTGATCCTAATTTCCATCAGGCTGTTATGCAGGAAGAAAGCGAAGAGCACCCCGACAATACGGTTATGGTAGAACTCCAGAAAGGATACATGATTCATGACAGGCTTCTGAGGCCTTCCATGGTCATTGTATCTGCGGCAAAAGAAAAATCTTAAAACGATACTAACACTCATGCCGGGACAGGCACAACGAAGAGTGAGAATACAGAAGTCAGGAGTCAGAAGCCAGAATAAACATAATATTGTTTTTCTTCTTTATTCTGTCTTCTGACTCCTGAATTCTCATACAGTAATAATATTTTAATATTTTATATATAAAGCTTAACAGGCCAAGGAGGAAAAAATGGGCAAAATAATCGGTATAGATCTAGGAACCACCAATTCATGCGTAGCCATAATGGAAGGTGGTGAGGCAAAGGTTATAACAAATGCGGAGGGCGGGCGGACGACTCCATCCATCGTTGCCGTCTCGAACAGCGGTGAAAGACTTGTCGGCCAGATAGCAAAAAGGCAGGCAATAACAAACCCGGAGAATACGGTCTATGCGGTCAAAAGGCTGATAGGCCGCAAGTACAGTTCTCCCGAAGTGCAAAAAGATTTAAAGATACTCCCTTATAAAATCAAGCAAGCAGATAACGGGGATGTCAGGATAAACGTACAGGGCAAAGAATTAAGCCCAGCTGAAATATCATCTTTCATTCTCGCAAATATAAAGAAAACCGCTGAAGATTACCTCGGCGAAAAAGTTACCGATGCGGTTGTTACTGTTCCTGCATATTTCAACGACAGCCAGAGACAGGCGACAAAAGACGCAGGAAAGATCGCAGGCCTTAATGTTTTAAGGATAATAAACGAGCCTACTGCTGCTTCTCTCGCTTACGGCCTCGACAAGAAAAAAGATGAAAAGATAGCCGTATTCGACCTTGGCGGAGGCACATTCGATATTTCGGTGCTGGAAATCGGTGATGGTGTTTTTGAAGTTAAGGCGACAAACGGCGACACTCATCTCGGCGGTGAGGACTTCGATTTAAGGCTTATAGATTATATATCAAGCGAATTCAGAAGAGAATCCGGCATTGATATAAGAAGCGACAAGATGGCTCTGCAAAGGCTTAAGGAAGCCGCTGAAAAAGCAAAGATGGAGCTTTCAACCTCCATGGAAACCGATGTGAATCTGCCGTTTATAACAGCCGATGCAAGCGGACCGAAACATCTGAACCTGAGAATAACAAGAGCTAAACTGGAAAGTCTCGTTGAAGATCTTCTTGATAAGCTGGAAGGACCCTGCCGTACCGCAATGAAAGATTCGGGACTTTCGACAAGCCAGATAGATGAAGTAATCTTAGTCGGCGGCATGACACGTATGCCGGCTGTTCAGGAGCGCGTGAAGAGACTGTTTGGTAGAGAGCCCCACAAGGGAGTTAACCCGGATGAAGTTGTAGCAATCGGAGCTGCCATTCAGGGCGGAGTTCTGAAAGGTGATGTCAAGGATGTTCTTCTTCTCGACGTAACGCCTTTGTCATTAGGAATTGAAACCCTGGGCGGCGTTATGACAAGGCTCATTGAGAAAAACACTACCATTCCCACAAAGAAGAGTCAGATATTTTCAACTGCTGCAGACAGTCAGCCTGCAGTATCCATACATGTTCTGCAGGGAGAAAGGGAGATGGCCGCCGGAAATAAGACTCTTGGTCGTTTCGAACTCGTGGGAATACCTCCTGCTCCGAGAGGCGTGCCGCAGATTGAAGTAACCTTCGATATTGACGCAAACGGAATTGTAAACGTATCCGCAAAGGATCTGGCAACAAGCAAGGAGCAGTCCATCCAGATCACGGCTTCAAGCGGATTGTCAAAAGAAGAGATTGACAAGCTGATTAAGGATGCGGAGCTTCATGCGGAAGACGACAAAAAGAAGAGAGAACTTGTGGATGCGCGTAATACCGGTGACGCCATGATCTATTCCACTGAAAAGTCCATAAAGGATCTGGGCGACAAGGTTGATGCTGCGACAAAGAGCAGTGTTGACGAGGCAATTAAGCGTCTTAAAAAAGCTATGGAAGGCGAAAACACTTCTGAAATTCAAAAATTGACAGAAGAGCTGACCCAGGCATCCCACAAACTTGCCGAAGCCATGTACAAACAGGCTTCTCAGCAGGCCGGGCAAGCTGGGGGGGGAGAACATGCGGAAGGCGCTGCCGGAGCTTCGCAGGAGAAGCGTTCAAAGGGCGATGATGATGTTGTTGACGCCGACTTTGAAGAAGTAAAAGACGACAAGAAATAATACTATCAGCAGATATTGTTGAACTTTAACAGCCTCCGGCGCGTAATCATGAATATGCCGGGGGCTGTTTTATTTACCGCATTCATTCTAATTATTGACCCCTGATATTAATTCAGATACAAGTCAAGCATAAACATAAAAAGGCGGTCTCTTTTTGTCTTTCCTTGCAACTTCAACAGGAACCGGCTATGAAAACTCCATTGATAAAAACGGCTCTTCCCGGACCAGGCGCAGCAAGGCTTATAGCGCTTGACAAAACTTATGTTTCCCCATCATACACCCGCATTTACCCGCTTGTTGCCGAAAAGGGTGAAGGGCTCTGGATTTATGATGTTGACGGGAACCTTTTTCTGGATTTTACAGCAGGAATTGCAGTCTGTTCAACCGGCCATTGTCATCCGGAAGTGGTCTCAGCCATAAAAAATCAGGCTGACAATCTTCTTCATATGTCCGGAACAGATTTTTATTACACACCCCAGATAATCCTTGCAGAAAAACTCGCCCTTCTCTCCGGCGGAAAAGACGGCAACAAAGTCTTCTTCGGAAATTCCGGCGCGGAGGCCGTTGAGGCGGCTTTCAAGCTCGCCCGCTGGCATACCAGGCGTGAACTTAATCTCGCCTTCTTTGGAGCCTTTCACGGGCGCACAATGGGAGCCCTTTCCCTTACAGCAAGCAAAACCGTCCAGAAAAAACACTATAATCCGCTTGTTCCCGGAATCACACACATACATTACCCGTACTGCTACAGGTGTCCTTATAATCTTAGCTGTCCCGATTGCGGGCTTGCATGCGTCCGCTGGATTGAAGAGACTCTTTTTAGAACAACCATTCCTCCGGAAGAGGTAGCGGCAATTTTTGTAGAGCCGATACAGGGTGAAGGAGGCTACATTGTTCCTCCTCCCGAATTTCACAAAGAGCTTAAAAAAATAGCGGATAAATACGGCATCCTTCTGGTTGCAGATGAAGTACAGTCAGGAATGGGACGCACGGGAAAAATGTTCGCGATGGAGCATTTCGGCGTCATACCGGACATGACCGCCCTTGCCAAGGGAATTGCATCCGGCATGCCGCTCGGCGCGCTTGTTGCGCGCGCCGATATTATGGACTGGGAAGCAGGCTCCCATGCCTCTACTTTCGGCGGCAACCCTCTTTCCTGCCAGGCGGCGCTCGCCACTATTAAACTCCTTCAGGAAGAACTTATGGAAAATGCCGCTTTACAGGGAAACTATTTTAAAAACGGGCTGCTTGAACTTCAGAAATCATATGAATGCATGGGAGATGTAAGAGGACTTGGCCTCATGATAGCGGTTGAACTGGTCAAAGACAGGGTTGGTAAAAAGCCGGATAAGGCCGTAAGAGATAAAATAATACAGAATTCATTTAAAAAGGGGCTCCTTCTTTTGGGGTGCGGTGAAAACAGCATAAGGTTCTGCCCGGCCCTGTCAGTAAGCTCACAGGAAATAGACACTTGCCTTGACATATACGAAGAAGCTGTTAAAGAGGCCACAAGATAAAAAGTGATAAAGGGGCCAAGGGGTTGGGAATTCGAGTGAACGCATGAACCCTTGAAACCTCGAATCCTTTAATCCTTTATACAACTTTTATAAACATTTGCCGGGAGGTTATAAAAAAATAGTATGAGATCAATATCAGAAAGACTCGGAATTTCAAAGATGCTTGACGGCGCTGGATCAGGCCGTTTCATAAAATGCACCGGGCCGGTTATAAATTCAATTTCCCCGGTTAACGGCGCGGTAATGGGAACGATCAGAAGCGCCGGAAAGAAAGAATACGACAAGATAACCGAAAAGGCCTTCACGGCTTTCAAATCATGGAGTATTATTCCTGCTCCGAAAAGAGGGGATATAGTCAGGCAGATAGGGGATGCTTTCAGAATACACAAGAAAGATCTCGGCGAGCTTATCAGCTTGGAAGTCGGGAAGATTCGAGCTGAAGGAGAAGGCGAAGTCCAGGAGGTGATCGACATGGCCGATTTTGCAACCGGTCAGTCAAGAATGCTTTATGGATTGAGCATGCACAGCGAACGCCCGGATCACAGGATGTACGAACAATGGCATCCACTCGGAACAGTCGGAGTAATTACGGCATTCAATTTTCCCATGGCTGTCTGGGCGTGGAACGCTATGATCGCTTTAATCGCCGGCAATACCGTCATATGGAAACCTTCTTCAAAGGCTCCTCTTTCGGCCATAGCCGCAACAAAAATTGCATGGGATGTTTTGAAGAGAAATGATATTCCGGAAGGTGTATTGAATCTAGTGGTAGGGAACAGAAAAAATATAGGCGAAAACCTCTTAAAAGACCTCCGTATTCCTCTTATATCCGCGACAGGAAGCGTGGAAATGGGACGGCATATCTCGAAAACCGTCGCTGAACGCCTTGGCAGGTCTATCCTCGAACTTGGAGGAAATAATGCCGTAATCGTAACACCGAAGGCTGATCTTGGCACAGCTCTCCGGGCGATTCTTTTTGGAGCTGTCGGAACCGCCGGTCAAAGATGCACCACGACAAGACGCCTGATTGTCCACAATGATATCGCAAAAAAACTGACCGACGCCCTCGTAAAAGCATACAAAAAAATCCGGATCGGAAATCCTCTTGATAAAAACATTCTCATGGGTCCGCTTATTGATCGCGATGCAGTAAATGCGATGCAGAATGCAATCAAAAAAATCAAGGATCACCAGGGCCGAATTCTGTATGGTGGAAAAGTTCTCTCAGGCGGGATTTATGACACAGGGACTTACGTGACGCCATGCATATGTGAAGTGAAGCCTGATAATCCGGTGGTTATGGAAGAAACTTTTGCCCCGCTTTTGTATGTCATGAGATATAATACCATTGAGGAGGCTGTTTTATATCATAACTCGGTTCCACAGGGCCTGTCATCGGGTATATTTACAAATGATATTAAGGAAGCCGAATTTTTCTTGAGCAACAGGGGAAGCGACTGCGGAATAGCAAATGTCAATATCGGAACTTCCGGGGCAGAAATAGGGGGAGCTTTCGGCGGAGAAAAAGAAACCGGAGGAGGCAGGGAAGCCGGATCTGATGCATGGAAAGCTTATATGCGCCGCCAGACATGCACTGTCAACTGGTCGGGAAAGCTTCCGCTTTCCCAGGGAATAACTTTCGGAATTGATTAATATATGCCCCTTGATAAAGATTCACATAACAGAATTGAAACCTTTATAAGCATGGCTGTTATTCTGCTTCTTGTACTAACAGGAGCGCTGATATTCCTGAAACAGTTCCGGTATGACCCATCCATTTTCCCTTCAGGCATGACTTTATCCACCACTTCAAGTCAGCCTATCCCGGATGAAAAACCGGATGGAAAACCGGAAAATGCCTTTGCCGTAATAAAAATGACGCCGATGACGCCGCCTGAAACATTTAACGGGGAAAATCTTTCGGAAAAAATAGATGGTAAAGCCGAACTGTATCTTTCCGCAGGATTTAAAAGCCTGACAAGTCAGCGTTTCAACAAACCTGGCGATACCGGTTCATGGCTTGAAATATTTATTTATGACATGGGAAATATTGAAAACGCATTTGCGGTTTACAGCGTTCAGAAGCGGGAAGGCTTAATACCGCTTGAATTGACCGAGTTCATTTATAAGACGGAAAACGCCCTTTTTTTTGTCCACGGCAATTATTACATAGAAATTACATCTTCAGAAGTTTCTGATTCTCTTATGGACTCAATGCTTTCTTTTTCAAGAGATTTCATAAAAAACCGAACCGCGCAGGAAAAAACTATTGCTGCAACATCGCTTTTTCCTTCAGAGAATCTTGACCCAAACAGCATTGTCCTTTTATCCTCCAATGTTTTCGGTTTTGATCAACTGAACAGGGTTTTTGCTGCCGATTATAAAACTGAGAAAGGAAAAATCAAAGCCTTCCTCTCCCGCCGTAAAAATCAAAATGAAGCGAAAGAACTTGCCATTAGTTATTCCGGCTTTCTGATCTCTCTTGGCGGTAAACCCATCAGGTCTGAATTGAAACCCGACAATATCGAAATAATTGAAATCATGGACACCTATGAACTTATCTTCTCAAACGGCCCTTTTCTTGCCGGAATTCACTCGGCGGAAGATTTGAACGGGGCAAAAAAGATAGTGTCGGCTTTAAATAAAAAACTCGGAGAAAATAACGGTGCAAGGTAAAGAGACTGAGAGGAAAACGGATCGAAGAGAGTTTCTGATAAGATCTTCAAAGGCGGGACTGCTGGTCTTGTCATCATGCCTCACCGGATACTTTTTTTATAACCGAAACAGCTCTATTTATTCAGCCGGCAGCAAAAACGAAACCGCCCGGATACCCGATTATTCAGTTAAAGAAGCAGGAAACAAGATGGCCGTTGTAAAGGGAGGTGAAAGGATAAAGACGGTTAATCTCGCTTTTAAGGCAATAGGCGGCATCGAAACATTTATCAAAAAAGGCGACAGAGTGCTTTTAAAGGTTAATGCGGCATTTGCATCTCCGCCCGCTCTTTCAGCCACAACAAACCCTCAGCTTCTTGAAGAAGTCATAAGGCTCTGCTATGCCGCAGGAGCGTCATCGGTTGCGGTGACGGACAACCCGATCAATGATCCTTCTTCATGCTTTGCTCTTACAGGAATAGAAAATGCGGCAAAACGGGCCGGGGCAAAAATCATTCTTCCTGAAGAAGGATTATTTATGCCTTTATCGGTCGAAGGAGGATCGCTGATAAGGGACTGGCCTGTTTTATTCAAACCTCTCATTAAAGCCGACAAGCTGATAGGCATAGCGCCTGTAAAGGATCACCACCGCAGCGGAGCATCGATGACCATGAAAAACTGGTACGGGCTCCTCGGCGGAAGAAGAAATATTTTTCACCAGGATATAAATAATATAATAAAAGAGCTCGCCCTGATGGTAAAGCCGACTCTTGTTATCCTTGATGGAACTGTGAGCATGATGACAAACGGTCCTACAGGCGGCTCTCTTTCCGATTTGAAACAGACAGGCACAATGATTATCGGCGCCGACCAGGTCGCAGTTGATTCCTTCGGATCATCACTTCTTGGAAAAAGCGCGGGGGAACTTCCATATATCGAAAAAGCTCACGCTTCCGGAGCAGGGGAAATGGATTATCATCTGCTTGCGCCTGAAATAGTAAACACGTAGAGATGCGCTTCTCCTTTACCACTTTTCTGACTCAGGTGGATTTTCACCCGAATCCTTGCAGCCTGATAGGATAACTATAATTTGGAGATGATACTAATTTTTACACTTTGGAAAAAAATCCGACCAACGCTTAGAAAAACCGCATGTTTGAAGCTTCCCACGCCGCCTTAAATCAAATATATCTATCTGCAATAACATGTAATATATAATATTTTGATTAATCTTTTCAGTCTGGCATGATTATTGTATTTTCCTTTTAATAAAGCAGAATGTGTCGAAATATGCAGATTTTGAAAATTTTTATTGCATTATTGATGAAACAGATAAACAATGACGGGAATAAGATTCATCTCTGTTTTAATCATCTCTGCGCTCAATCACATTATTCTGCTTAATCATCACATCTTAACGCCCACAAAGGCAGGAGGAAAGTATGAATGCAGATACCGTAAAATCACCCAAAGAACCCGATTTTGTAGTAATTGAGAGCGGCAAAACCACTCTCAAGGATCTCTACACCAAGGAAGACTGGATGGCGATCTGGATGGGCTTTTTACTTCTTATCGTGGGGCTGCTGATTTTTCTGCCCAACCCCCCCGCAAACATGAACGAGGATTTAGCAAAATATAAGGCCGTCCTTAAGGAAGAGGCGGCAAGGGCGCCGTTCAAAACAATCGAGTGGCATAATGCATCTTCGGCTAAGCGCGGAATCCGGGCGACCAACCAGGACTATGCCAAGACCATAGCCGGATTTCTGGCCGCCCCCGGCGACTGGAAAACCAACCCGCTGGACGCTCTTTACAGGAGCAAGGCAACCGCAGATGCCATGAACGAGTCAGCAAAGGAATCGTTCAACAAGGCCAAAGATGCTGAAGACGCAGCTCTTGCCGCGGCAACTTCAGCACAGGCTGCAGCAGCAGCCACCTCATTCAAAGATACTGCTTTAAACGACAATGCCGAAAAGGGAATCAAAGCATGGCAGGATGCGAAAGGCAAAACATCCAAGGCGAAGTCCAAAGCTTCCGTTAAACCGTACAACCGGATTCCATATCTTATCGGACTCTGTATTATACTGGGCGCTTTTTTCGGCATCGGCAAAGCTATCATGGGACAGTCTTTCGGCAAGTTTTTTGTCGGTTTTTTTGTCGTTTTCTTTGTGGCCGTGCTTGCCTACATGGCTGAAACCCAGGCCCAGATGAAATACTGGGGGTTCGGTTTCCCTCTTTGGGCAATCATATTCGGCTTGCTCATCAGCAATACAATCGGAACACCCAAATGGGTGCAGCCGGCTGTCGCTACTGAATTCTTCATCAAGACTGGTCTCGTTCTGCTCGGCGCTGAAATTCTTTTCAACAAGATTCTTGCAATCGGCAAACCGGGCATTTTCGTCGCCTGGGTTTGCACGCCGATAACTCTCATTCTCACCTACTGGTTCGGCCAGAGAATCATAAAAATGCCGTCCAAGACACTCAACATAACCATTTCGGCCGACATGTCGGTCTG
>CAYODW010000067.1:0-13321 GCA_964402865.1 uncultured Desulfonema sp.
ATAAGGCGCGCCGCGCTCAAAGCTGGGAACAGGTCTCTCGGTTTCCCGACAATAACATTTCCGTGCGAAATGGCTTCAAACCTCGACATGGAAACGCTTATCGCCGGGATGCATGTCGCAAAGTACGGCGGCATAGTTGTAATGTCGGATTTCACCGGCGATAATATTTTTCCGCTTCTTCTCGAGAGGCTTAATATTTTCACCGATCCCCAGAGGCCGATGACCGTTACCCAGGGAATCTATCCTATCGGGAATCCGGATGAAAATTCACCTGTGCTTGTTACTACAAACTTCGCTCTTACCTATTTTATAGTTTCGGGTGAAATTGAAAGCAGCAAAGTTCCGTCATGGCTCCTGATCAAGGATTCGGAAGGTCTTTCGGTAATGACGGCCTGGGCCGCCGGAAAGTTTTCAGGGGACGATGTCGGATCATTCGTTAAAAAAAGCGGTATTTCAGACAAAGTCAAGCATCAGCAGATAATCATTCCAGGCTATGCCGCGGCAATAGCAGGCGATATGGAAGAAGAACTTCCCGGGTGGACTATTACAGTCGGGCCTCGTGAAGCAGCTCATATCCCGGCATTTTTGAAGTCGAGGTAATGAACCGAAACAGCGAGCGCATTCCCCGCTGCTTGCGGCGGGGAGCTTCAATATTAACCGGCGGTATGCCGAATATTCCTTCTTCGGAATGAGGGTCTGCCGCCGATTTAAACCGAGAAAAAAAACGGGGAGGTTGTATGTTACTAATTGGTGAAAGTTTAAACGTTATTTCAAAAAAGATCGGGAGAGCTTACAAGGAGAGAGATCCCAAGCCGATCCAGGAAGAAGCTCTTTTGCAAAAAGAAAAGGGCATGGATTACATAGACATCAACCTCGGACCGGCAAAAAAAGACGGGCATGAACTGATGCCATGGGTGGTTCAGGTTGTCCAGGAGGTAGTTGACGATGTTCCGCTGGCTCTTGATACATCAAATATTGATGCTATCGAAGCAGCTTTAAAAGTCTGCAAGCTTCCGCCGCTTATCAATTCCATCATGTGCCGTCCCGAGCGCTATGAGAAGATGATTCCTATTGCCGCTAAATATAATGCCGATTTCATAGCCCTCATGTGGGGACCAGAAGGTTTACCCCGTGATGAGAATGAACGTGCGGCTCTTTGCGTTGAGCTCGTTTATGCTGCTAATGAGGCCGGTATTCCGAATGAGAAAATCTGGGTTGACGGAATCGTAACTCCTGTTAATATCCAGCAGCCCCAGCTTATCAGCCTCATGGAGTTCCAGGGAATGATACAGGATATAGCTCCCGGTGCCAAGAGCACCTGCGGGCTGTCAAACATTTCAAACGGTCCGCCAGTCCACCTGCGCCCGATCCTGAATCAGACCTATATGGTTATGCTCCAGAAAAAGGGTATGTATTCGGTTATTTCGGATCCACTGGATGAAAAGCTGACCGAGATAGCAAAAGAGAAACGCCCTGATATAGTCGATCTGATATATTCGATAATGGACGGGAATGACCCGGATGTAGGTTCTCTTTCAAAAGAGCTGCAGGAATATGCAAAGACGGCCAGTGTAATCCTTGGAAAGACACTTTACTCCGATTCATGGCTTGAGGTCTGATTTTTATATTTTAAACGAAGAAAAAATGCCTCTCCCTGTACCGGGAGAGGCTTTTTTGTTATAATAACCGGCAAGTTAATTTCAAATTTCAGATTTGATATTTCAAATTCTCTGTTTAGGGAGATATTATCATGGCGCGTGTTGACGATTATATTAATGCAAAAAAAATTGCCGTGGAAGAGCTTTCAATTGAGCCTTTGGATGAGATAGCAGAAAGGTCAGGATACAGGCTGATAGAGAAGAACAAACTTAAAATTCCTTTTTTAAACAGGAGCTTTGTCGTTGCCTGGCCGGGATTTGAATTCGAAGACGAATCATCTGAAAAAAAGGATGTGCCTCTTCAGGAGCAGGTTCTTATACTCCATTATCTTGCCGCAAAAGGTGAAAAAAAATCATCCGGCAGATGGATATCCTTCCGTGAAATCCCGGGAGCAGCCTTTTATTATGCTGCTTTTGTCAAAAGAGCGGTAGATCCGTTCAAAAAAACCTTTGGGAAAGAGGCCGGCTTGTTTATAAAAGCTGCAAAAAGTTTAAACGGAAATGCAATTGATGCAGGAAATGCCGGTTTTGAGTTCAGCATCTTTCCGAATGTTGCATTGCAGGTTATTCTCTGGGAAGGGGATGAGGAATTTTCGCCTGAAGCAAATATATTGTTTTATGATACAATAGGTGATATTTTATCCCCCGAAGATGTTGCGTGGCTGGCCGGGATGCTGGTTTACAGGCTGATGGCACTGGCAAGATGATATCGAAGCCGGATATCGGATATCGAACATCGGATATTTAAAAAGAGTGGTAAGTAGTCAGGGCTCAGGAGTCAGGGAAAAAGAGAGTTTTCACTTTAAACTTTGAATCCTTCATCCCCTTCGATATTCGATGTACGAAATTCGATGTTCGTTATGGAGTATTTCGGGTTATGATCAAATCCAAAGCCCTTGAGGTCAATCTGGCAAGCTATTATGTTGATGTTGCCGTTGACTCAAAATATTCGGTGCTTGAAGATGTTTTTTCAAGGTACCAGGGGCTTATGGAAGGTCTCAACACTTTCTTAAAAGAGCTCTCCCATCCTTACAAAAACTGGCAATTTATAGTTAAAGAAGCAAGAAGTTACAGCCTCGATTATTTTCATTTTATTTACAATCATCCAAGAGGGCCAAGGGCGGCCGAAATATTTATTGATATCTTCATCAGTGTTGTTGAATCCGCCGCTGAGAGAAATATCAAGGCAGATGCTGTTGATAACCTGCTTTTATTCCTGAATAAGATAATAAAAGAATCGGGCGTGAATCTTGGAAGGTTCCTGCCGGTTTTAGATGCTACCTTTATCCGCATCCGGGATTTTGAGGATGAACAATTTTTTCTTTTTGTGAAAAGCTTCTACCAGATCAAAAAACTTGCAAGGGATCTTACAGAGACCAGGCCGAATGATTCATTCCGTTACGATACCCTTAATTCGCTCTTTATAAAATATTTTAAATATACTTATTCATACTGGCTGGGCGTGCCTGATCCTATATTCTGGTTTCAAAAAGAGGCAAGCGAGATAAGAAGCCGTAAAACAATTGATGAGCTGACGAGAGATATATCCCACAAGCAGATTAAAAATTATCAAAGAAAACTTGAAAAGATAGCATCCCGCGCTGATAAGGATTCCGGGAAAGCTACAGCCGAGCTGCTCGAATTTCCAGGCTACAAACAATTCATAGAGACTTACAGGGAAATGCCGCAGAAACTTCTTGAATCTGAAGCAGGAAGCAGCAAGGGATATCAGTACAAACTCCTTTTTCTCCTCCATTTGATGAACATATCGGGACTTTCAATGATACATGAGGAGGTCCTTGCGGAGATAAGTAAAACCCTTGAATGGATTATAGCCCATGAAAATTATCGTGATGTTCAGGAGCTTATCAGACAAACCTTTACGGTGCTGAAAGACCGGACGGGAAGATATCCCGGGACGGCTTTAAACTGCGTTCTTAACATGGGGAAAGGTGTTTATAAGACCGGCGATATCGAGCTTGTGAATTATTTCATAGATTCCGTCATAGAGCTTGGTTTCCAAACCCCCATGATAAAAGGTGTTGGAGATGACTGGCAGATAAGGGTTAACAGAGCCCATATTCAAAACATAAGGACGTGGCTTGAGATTATAGAGCTTAAGCCGAAATGGTCAACAAGGCTTCTTTCGGCGCTGGTAGTAAACCTTGCGCTTTGCGGTGTGTTCATAAGAGATACGGACCTGTTTCCCAGGGATATTACACGTTTTTTAAACAGCGATGTTGGGCCTGTTTACAATCTTGCCAAGCAGATTACGAGACTATTTCCCGTATATTTTAACGATATAGGCGCCGAGGGGAGATTAAGAGACATCTCGACCATGCTCGATGAAATAACATCGAGGAAAGATGTACTTGTCCATTGTTTAAGGAAACAGAGTCATGTCGAAAGCAGCAACAGGACAATATCTTTCATGGAGGCTACCCTTAATTTCTGGAAAACAAGAGACAAGGAGTTTATTGAGCCCTTTGTTCCTGAAACAATATACAACCAGATTGAATCAACGGGGCAGTATATAGACGGTCTTTTTACAGCATTTTCAAGGCTTGAAGAGAAGGGTGTCGTCATCCCTTGTGATCTTCTTGGAATAAACGAGGGAAGGCTAATCAGGCTTCTTGAAAATATTGATGGTGTGTCCGACAGGGATAAGGAAAGGACAAAACTTGCTGTTGTTTTCTATCAGTTGCTGCATAACAAGTATAATCTCGATTTTATCGAAATGGATAATTATCTTGCCCAGATGGAATCACATTCTTTTCCCGCGATTGGCGTGATAAAAGATGCCCTCGCCGAACCCGATTCAAAGAAGAAGCTCTTTAAACTGCTTGATTGTCTCGACTCTTTGAACAGGCTTATATTGTCATCCAGCTCTTATGAAGCAAGGGAAGATATATACAAAAAGAGACATATCGCGCTGAATATCCCGTCCATGTATGGAAGTTATCACGAAAACAAATTTGATGCCCTGGGGCTTGTATTCCGCATCGAGTCTCTGATCAATGTTCTTTTTGAAGAGCTTATCGAGAAAATTGACTTGACCCTCATAACCAAAGCAACATTTTATCAGATTTACGACAGGTTAAGGCTCTTTGAAAAGGCGCTTAAGCTGGATGGCATCTCCTCCTTTGAACTTGAGCGCCAGCTCGATTTTCTTTTGCATTCTTTAGAAGTGAGAGGATTTACCTTTACACAGTACCTAGATATTTTCAAGGGATTCGCCCAGGCCGTAAAGAACATCATAAATGATTATTACAACAATATCCATGAACGGAATTTAAACCGCATACTTTCAAGACTGAAAACAGAAGAGATTTTGCCGAAATATCTTCCCAGGGAAGATGGTGTCCCCGATCCGGAAAAACTGAAACACAGAATATCAGAAGTCTTTTTCAGGGAGAGAATAGCCCTTTCGCTGGGACTCCAGCAGCTCGATCTTTTTTTAAGCAGGATATTGAAGATACTTTTTGATCAGTCGGAAAGGTTGAGCAAGTACAGGCTCCGCCTTCTTTTAAACTATGATCCGCATATTGCCACGACTCCCATCGACGAAGCAAAAGGGAAGGTTTCGGGTATAATTTATTTAGGGAATAAAGGGCTTAACATGGTCAAGCTTAAAAAGTTAGGCCTTCCTATTCCGCAGGGTTTTATAATAACAACCGAAGTTTTCAGGTGCAGGGAGATAATAGACAGCTACCCTCCGGCCGAGCAGAATTTCAAGGAACAGATCGCATATAACATTTTTTCACTTGAAAAAATAACGGGGAAAACATTCGGGGATCCTTCAAATCCATTGCTCCTTTCTGTAAGAAGCGGTTCTTCAATTTCCCAGCCCGGGATGATGGACTCTTTTTTAAACGTCGGTATAAATGAAAAAATAGCTGAGGGGATAGCGGAAAAGACAGGGAATACATGGTTTGCCTGGGATAATTACAGGCGGTTCCTACAGGGGTATGGTATGGCCTTTGACCTTGAAAGGGATTTGTTCGACGCGATAATAGGCGAGTTTAAGCAGAAGACGGGAGTTCCTTATAAGAGAAATTTCACAGGCGGGCAGATGAAAGAAGTGGCATTTCTGTACAGGGATCTTATAAGGGATTCGGGAATCAAGATCGAGAACGTTCCATTTGAACAGATTAGGGTAATTATAAACAAGGTTTTCGATTCATGGGAATCTTCCAAAGCCAAGGCATACAGGAAGATTATGGGTATATCGGATGACTGGGGTACTGCTGTTACTATTCAGACGATGGTTTTCGGAAATATTTCAAAAGAATCGGGAACCGGCGTATTCTTTACACATAATCCAAGATGGTCAGGGGATACCCTGAGGCTTTGGGGTGATTTTACACTGGAGAATCAGGGTGAAGACGTGGTTTCAGGCCTTGTAAAGACGCTTCCGATTTCTGTTTTTCAGCAGGAGATTGAAAAAAGAGAAACGGACATAACTCTTGAAACTCATTTTCCTGATATTTACATGGCACTGAGGGACTGGGCAAAAGACCTGGTATATGAAAAAGGATGGAGTCCCCAGGAGATAGAATTTACATTTGAGGGACCTTCAAGAGATCAACTCTATCTGCTTCAGACAAGAGACATGGCGATGCGGCAAAGAAAAAAAGCCCTTGCGTTTCATTTTGAAGGATTCCAGGAGGAGATATTTCTGGGGCACGGAATAGGCGTGAGCGGCGGGGCAATGAGCGGACGGATTGTTTTCAGCCTTGAGGAGATCAATAACTGGAGGTTTAAGGAACCTGAGACTTCCCTTATTCTAGTAAGAAGTGATACAGTGCCGGATGATATAAGGGAGATATATGCAGCCGACGGCCTGCTGACCGGTCGTGGCGGTTTGACATCGCATGCGGCCGTTGTCGCTCACAGGCTCGGAAAGACATGCGTGGTCGGATGCGGAAATCTTGTCTGCGACGAGAGCACAAAAACAAGTCTTTTCGGGGAGGTGATGCTCAATTCAGGTGATTACATAAGCATCGATGGTCAGGAAGGCTCGGTTTATCAGGGCCTCATTAAAATCGAAGAAAACCTGTAAGGAGAGGAAATATGGATTCCAGAAGCAAAGGGAAGGGCTTTAAGCTTGGACTGAATGGTTTTGGCAGAATCGGAAAACTTACGGCATGGCATCATATCGGGCGGAAATTTTTTGATGAAGTCGTAGTAAACATCGGACGTGAAGCTGGAACGTCGATATATGACATAGCGCATTATCTTGAAACGGATTCAACATATGGTTCGCTTCATCACTTTTTATCCGGACAGAAGGCTTCTTCAGTCGTAAACGATATAGACGAAAAAAAAGGGACTATTGTAGCTGACGGGATAAAAATAAAATTTTTACGGACTTCACGGAATCCGGCAAAAATCGGATGGAGTGATCATGGCGTAAAGCTGGTAGTTGAAACTACGGGACAGTTCCTTGACCCAACGCTTCCTTCCGATCATCCGGTCGGATCTGTGCGGGGGCATCTTGAGTCAGGAGCGGATAAAGTGATAGTTTCCGCTCCTTTCAAAATAGCCGACAAGGGGAAAGCCATGCCGGAAGATGTTGTAACGACGGTTATGGGAATAAACGCTAATGATTATGATCCCAGACGCCACAAGATAGTGTCAGGGGCGTCATGCACCACCACGTGCCTTGCGCACATGATAAAACCGATAATCAATTATTTTGGTTCAAAGAGGATTCTTTCCGCCTCCATGGCGACAGTTCACGCGGTTACCGGTTCTCAGGAAGTTCTGGACCGCCTGCCGAAAACAGGGGCAAACGACTTAAGGAAAAACCGGAGCGTGATGAACAACATTATTCTGACCACGACAGGCGCTGCCAAAGCCTTAAGGCTTGTGATTCCCGAAATGAAACAGATAGGGTTTATCGCCGAATCGGTGAGAATTCCTACCAGCACGGGATCTCTTATCATTCTGGTGCTCAATCTTCAGGAGGAGATTTCAGGTGAGTCGATAAGAAGGGAATTGATAAAAGAGATTTACAGGCAGGCTGCCGCTGAGGATCCGAAAGGATATCTCGTCTATTCGGACAAGCAGAATGTATCATGTGATATTATCGGGATGCCCGGTGTCGCGGCCCTGATAGAAGGACATGAAACTCACACCCGTACCGCCGAGGTTACATTCGATTTGGAAAAGGTGCCGGGCCTTGAAAAGGAAATTATCTCATCCCTCAAAGAGAAGATTATTAAAATACCTGTTACGCAGGCAGTCATATATGGATGGTACGACAACGAGATGGGCGGTTATGTCAATATCCTGGGAGACAGGACGGTCTCTGCCGCAGAAAACATGTAGAAAATTTACCGGATTTTCGCGATAATCGATTAAATTCACCATATTTTGTTGCCTGTTATTCATTGACAGACAATTGCTGTTTACCTATACTCCTTGATGGAAAATTGAAGTTTTTACCGTGGAAAGCCTTGACAGGCTGGTTGCCGCCGATTCCTCATCTGCAGGTACTCCGGTGGCGGAAAGGAGAATCATAATGGTGTATGACACCGCATTGCGGCCTTACTCATCCAAGCGACTGGAGGAGATAGAATCTGCGGATATTCTTATCGGCATTCCCTGTTTCAACAACGAATCGACCATAGTCCACGTGGTCCAGATGGTCACTCACGGCCTGGCCAAACACTACAAGGAGAAAAAGAGCGTCATCCTCATCGCGGACGGAGGCTCCACCGATGATACCAGGGAGGTTGCAAGGGAATTTCAGATCAAACCCTGGCAGGAAAAGATCGTCACCATTTACCGGGGGCCGGGCGGAAAGGGAACCGCACTCCGGTCCGTTTTCGAGGCGGCCGCCAGACTCGGAGTTAAGGTATGCGCCATGGTAGATTCGGACCTCCGCAGCATCACAGCGGACTGGGTGAAATACCTTCTTCATCCGGTACTGGAAGAGGGTTACCAGTTTGTAGCCCCCGTATATGTGCGGCACAAGTATGACGGGACCATCACCAACAACATAGTTTACAACCTGACACGCGCCCTTTACGGCAAGCGCATTCGGCAGCCTATCGGCGGGGATTTTGCCATATCCAGGGACGTGGCAAAATACTACATTGAACAGGATGTCTGGCTTACGGACGTAGCCCGTTTCGGGATCGATATATGGATGACCACAAGCGCTGTAACCCAGGGATTCAAGATCTGCCAGTCCAACCTGGGCGTTAAAATCCATGATGTTAAAGATCCCGGCCAGCACCTTGGACCCATGTTCCGCCAGGTACTGTCCGCTCTCTTCTCCATGATGGAGCGCTATGAACCTTACTGGAAGGGGGTGAGGGGAAGCGAACCTCTGGAGACCTTCGGGTTTGAGGGAACCATGGACCCGGAACCGGTCAACGTCGATTTGCCTCTGCTGGTGGAGCTCTTCAAAACAGGGTATCAGCAGCTTTCCCCCTTGTGGAAGGAGATCTTCAGGGAATCAAGTTTTGATCAGATCGCCAAGACCTCGAAAATGTGTGCAGACGATTTTTATCTCCCTACTGAAGCCTGGGTTAAGATCCTCTATGAACTGGCCGCAACCCACCACCTGTGGACGGTGAACCGGAACAAGCTCGTGGACATGATGACACCTCTCTATTACGCAAGGGTAGCTTCATTTGTCCGCCAGACCCTGGAAATGACATCCCGGGAAGCAGAAAAGCTGGTCGAAGAGCAGGCTCGTCAATTTGAAGAACAGAAGGATTATCTTATCGAGGTATGGGAGGAGAAATCGGCAGAGAAGATAAAGACTGGGTCTTCATGCGAATGAGGAGCCGGTGGGGTGTCATCTTTGGACACGCCGATGAAAAAAAAACGTCTGACAAAACCACAGGAATTTATCCGAAATGGCTCTGAGAGATCTCAAAGTTCTGTTCCTGGCATCTGAGGCGGTTCCGTTCGCCAAAACAGGCGGACTGGCAGATGTGGCCGGATCTTTGCCGGGAGCCCTGAAGAGGCTGGGGGTCAACGTTCGACTGGCCATTCCCTTTTACCGGACTATACGGGAAGCAGGTTTTAAAACTCGTACCGTATTGAACGACTTAAATGTTCCCCTTGGCCGGGAAATCCTGCCCTGCAGTATCCTTGAAACAGAAACCCCGGACAAAATTCCGGTCTATCTGGTGGACAGACCATGGTTCTACGACCGGCCCGCGATATACGGAGAAGGGAGTCAGGACTACGGGGACAACATGGAACGTTTCTGCTACTTTTCCCATGCCGCTCTGGCTCTGGCCCGGAGGCTTTCATTGCGGCCGGATATCATCCACTGTCATGACTGGCAGACAGGGCTGGTGCCCGCCCTGCTGAAGGGGCCTTTTCGGCAAATGGGCGCCTCTTCGGTCTTTACTATTCACAATATAGGTTATAAGGGGCTGTTCCCGGAGTGGAGGTGGGACATCACGGGGCTTCCACGGGAAGAGTTCTTTAACGCCGAGGGTGTGGAATACTGGGGGCTGATCAACCTGCTCAAGTCCGGGATAGTCTATTCCGATGCCATAACCACCGTGAGTCCAACCTATGCAGAGGAAATACAACGGCCGGAATATGGCATGGGCATGGACGGCATTTTACGACACAGACAGCTCTTTCTCCGGGGCATCCTGAATGGGGCCGATTACAGACTCTGGGACCCGTCTTCTGATCCTCATATTCCGTCGCATTATGGCTCTGAAGATATGAGCGGCAAGAATGTCTGCAAAGAGGCCCTGCTCAGAGAACTGAACCTTGACGGGAGTATGGCAGGACGACCATTGCTGGCCATCATCTCACGGCTTGACAACCAGAAGGGTTTCGATCTCCTGCTTCCGATTTTAGACGCACTCTTTGCTATGGACGTGGGGCTGGTTGTTTTGGGATCAGGTGATGGCCACATCCAGTGGCTGCTGCAGGAGGCGGAAAAACGCCACAGCGGTCGAATGAGGACATACATAGGTTTCCATGAGCCTCTGTCTCATCGTATCCTGGCAGGGGCCGATCTATTCCTGAACCCGTCCCGCTCCGAACCATGCGGCCTCACCCAGATCTATGCCCTGAAGTACGGGACCGTCCCGGTGGTGCGGGGAACAGGAGGTTTGGAGGATACGGTTCATCCGCTCGATTATGGGACAGGTGAAGGAACCGGCTTCAAGTTCTATCCCTATGATGGAGAGTCATTGTTCGGGGCTCTGCGGGAGGCTGTTGCCGTATATTACAACCAGCCTTTATGGAAGCGTCTTCAGACAAACGGCATGCACACCGACTATTCATGGGATCTCTCGGCGAGAACCTATATTGAAATCTATCAGTCTTTGAGGTTTGCAGGAAAAGAAGTGCTAGACTTGAGAAAGAGGTGTTAAAAGCTGTCGATGTTTGATAAAATAATAAAATATAAACTCTGGAGCGGCATGCGCTGTATCGGGCTGTTGATAATAATCATCGCGCTGTTATCCTGTCAGGCTGCAAAGCCTGTCTGCGCGAAGATGGGAATATCTCCACCCATGGGTCGGGATAGACCGGATATACGGATTGCAGAAATTGAAAAGCATATACATGATTTGATAAATCGGGAAAGGGAAAAGAACAGCCTTTCTTCACTGGCTTTTAACAAATCACTGAAAGAGATTGCCCGAAGGCATAGCGAAGACATGGCCGGGAGAAATTATTTCAGCCATTATTCGCCGGAGGGACATGGCTTTTCAGACAGGTACAAACAGGCGGGATATGTCTGTAAAATATCAGGTAAGGGAATTAGCTATTTCACCGGTGCGGAAAATATTTATCAGAATAATCTTTACAACAGAGTCAGGATTGTGAACGGGATCAAATACTATGACTGGAATTTACCGGAGACCATAGCAGAAACAACAGTAGAAGGGTGGATGAACAGCCCCGAGCACCGGAAAAACATCTTAATGCCGCACTGGCAGGGGGAAGGGATTGGAGTGGCTATCTCTTCTGACGGAAAGATATTCATAACTCAGAATTTCTGCTGAATTTTTTTTAACGCATACCTGCAACAAATTACATCTGAACAGCCGCATTTTAATCTTCGCCGCCCCATCATGCGGGATGGGCCGGTAAATAACTACCAGCGCTTTTCTGTATGGCGTTGCTTAATCTTACAAATTCTTCAACGGTAAGAGTTTCAGCGCGACGCACAGGATCAATTCCGGAGCTGTTTAATGCCGAAACCGCAGCCTGTGCGTCTATTCCAAGCCCGCTTCCTGAAAGTGAGTTTTTAAGGGTTTTGCGCCTTTTCCCGAAAGCGGCCTTGATTACGCTGAAAAAAAAGTTCTCATTATCTGCCGGAAATGCAGGAATTTCCATAAATCGTATTTCAATGATCTGGGAATCTATCCTTGGCTTTGGAAAAAAGAGAGATGCCTTTAAGTCGGCGATTTTACTTATAACGGAGCAGTACTGAAGCATGACCGAAATCCTGCCGTAATCCTTGACGCCCGGTTTCGCGCAGATCCTTTCTGAAAGTTCCTTCTGAAACATAAGTATGGCGCGTCCCACATAATGCCTTTGAATAATGAGCTTTATCAGAATCTGGGAGGAGATGTTGTAGGGAAGGTTTCCCATGACGATTATTTTCCGCCCGTGCCTTGCCGAGATGCTTTCAATATCTGCGTCCAGAATATTTTCATTAACTATACGGACGTTCTCGATATTTTGTGCAAGAAGCTCGCTTTGGAGGGGCGGGATAAGGTTCTTATCCTTTTCAACCGCATATACCGCATTTGCGGCCATTGCGATAGGAACCGTCAGGGCTCCAAGTCCGGGTCCTATCTCAAGAACTATATCCTCTTTCATTATGCCGGAACGGGAGACGATCATTTCCGCCGTTGAAGTGTCAGAGAGAAAATTCTGACCGAACTGTTTTTTAGGAGAAAGATTGTATGCTGAAAGGAGAGTTCTCGGAGATGTCATGAAACAGGCTTTTCCTGATTGGCTTTCAAGAGCCTTCTTCTTGAGCGTAATTTTTTTACCATGCGGCGGGTTATTAAATATGAGGCGGCTGCGGGGAGGATCCCAATGATTATCCCGCCCATTAACAATGCAAGAGTTGCGTTAATACCCAGTTTTGCCAATTCTGTAAATGTTGTGTACTTAATGTCAAAAGGGATCGAGGTGCCCAGGATCAGGGCGCCGGTTTTATAACTCCCCAGATAAATGAAAGGCATGGTAAGAGGATTTCCGATCCAGACGCCTATTGCTGCTGCCGCCTTGCTTGCCCGCAGAATATAAGCCAGAGCTAATGCAAGGATTGTATGAAAAGGAAAAGTCGGGGTTATTCCTATAAAAATACCGATGGACATCCCTGTTGCTATATAGTGAGGATCTCCTTTGAGCTGCTTAACATTTTCAATAAATCGGGCTGTTTTTTGCTTCAGGTTCATCTGTATAAATTGCTTTTTCCTTAAAAAAGTTGCATGATCATATCTGCTTATTTAATATGGTATTTATATCATAAGCTATATCATATACAAGATTATTATTTGACAGTAAAATATCTTGGATGCTGTATAATTAAACGCTGTTTGCGAATATAATTAGTTTCCATCCGGAAATGGCCCTTTTGTGCGATCTCTGCGTGAATCTGCGGGATTTCTTGTGCGACATACAAAGCGTATGTCTCCGCGCAATCCCTT
>CAYODW010000068.1:0-13281 GCA_964402865.1 uncultured Desulfonema sp.
CGAATATCGAAAGACGATGTAACTATCTCTTCCGGCTCTCTCATAAATTATAGTTACCGATTTCAGTCCTCCACAGATATTGGCGAATCTGAGAATACAACTTGTATTTAGAAATATTTTCATTTTTTTTAGCTCTGTCGCATAGCAGAATGATATAATGAATGAGATATGGAATAGAATAACCAAGTTAATTGAACATAAAAATGTTTTAATCTCAGAACATGGTTATGATGAGCTTGCAGCCGATAATATAGAAGTTATGGATGTCATTGCGGGAATAGGTGATGCTTACGTCATCGAGGAATATCCTGAATTTTCGAAAGGATCATGTGTTCTGGTTTTACAACATGACAAAGTAGGTTCAGCTATACATGCTGTTTGGGGGATTCCAAAAGGCCTATCATCACCGGCTGTGCTAATAACGGCATACAGGCCCGACCCTGTGAAGTGGACAGATGATTTTAGGAGGAGAAAGTTATGAAACAAAAATATCGCACTAAATTGGTGCATGAAGGAAAATATGTTGCAGAGGTTGACGTGGTGCTACACGAAACGGATGAAGGTTGGTCGCCATATCTGTCACTTGAGGATGCATGTAAACTGGATAAAGTACGTGATTCTCTCCGAAAAGGTGATATTGAAATGGCAATGAGGCTATCCCGCGTTTTTTCATTGACACCTGTAACTATGCCGCAAAAGCACAATGAATTATTACATCCCGGTGCATAAGCAAGGGGAGGCATCCGGGAACGGACATGCGGGACGTCCAATAAGTAAATAACTGCCGTCAGCAAGCAGAATTGAACGCTTTTTCCGTATCTTCAGAGATGAAAGGCGCAAAGTTCGGAAAACAGAATATCGGGCCCGTTACACGGGTATATCGGACATCGAATATCGAAAAGAGATATGGGGGAATAAAGAGATTACTTATGCCTGAGATTTGCAGATTTTTCGGAATTGTCATTAGAATGTTCTTTGATGAACACGATCCTCCACACTTTCATGCCGAGTATCAGGGGAATAAGGGTGTTTTTGATTTTAACGGCAACATCATGAAAGGAAATCTGAATTCAAAAACAGCGACAAGACTTGTACGTGAGTGGATAGATATCCGTCTTAAAGAACTTGAAGAAAATTGGGAACTTGCAAGAGCAGGTAAAGAAGTGAAGAAAATTGCTCCATTGGAGTGAGGTGAACCATGTGGAACATGAATGATGTTGTAAAAATAGAATATAAAGGAGATTTTGTTTACCGTATTGTCTTTGACAACGGCAGAAGTGGTGACATAGACTTCTCAGAATATGTTGGAAGAGGCCCTGTTTTTGA
Source organism: uncultured Desulfonema sp. (assembly GCA_964402865.1). Classification (GTDB taxonomy): domain Bacteria; phylum Desulfobacterota; class Desulfobacteria; order Desulfobacterales; family RPRI01; genus RPRI01. The sequence goes on from CAYODW010000068.1 coordinate 1,327, forward strand.
GCCGTTGCAAGACAAGACATTTTTCCAAAAGGCAACGATAGAAGGCGGAACAATTTCCTGGCCGAATGGCGCCGACGTAGCCCCGGAGACACTATACGAAAAAATCTGATTTCAGGGGACCATGAGATTCATAGGTACGTCCATGCAATTATGCGTTTCCCTCATTTTTATAAAGCCGAAGATCGATTAAATGCCGGAGATCGAATATCGGGCCCGTTATATGGGTATATCGGGCATCGAATATCGAAAAATGATGTAACTATCTCTTCCGGCTCTCTCATAAATTATAGTTACCGATTTCAGCCTTGACCTGTTTTCGGTAACTATCAGAGCAAATACGTAACATTCATGCAGAGCGTGAATTCGATCATATAATCTTTTCTAATGATTTCTATTTGTCACGCATATTGGTTTATGATAAATTGTTATCAAAACTTATTTGATGGAAAAGGAGTATACGGCATGGCATCCATGAACAGAATCGAGCTTAATCCAAAAGTATGCAACGGTAGGCCTGTAATAAAAGGCACCAGGATTCCTGTTTCTGTGATTCTTGAACAGATTGCGGAAGGTGATTCATGGGACGCGGTGCTTTCAAATTACCCTGAACTGAAGAAAGAAGACATTCAGGCCGCTTTGATTTACGCGAGAGAATCAATTGACCATACCGAGATCAGGTTTGCCTATGTCTGAAAACATCAGGCTTTATCTGGATCAGATGCTCCAGATGCATGTCGCAAATGTATTACGCCAGACAGGCTATGATGCCATCCGTGCATCGGAAGAGGGTCAGTCGCGTGCAGATGATAACCAAATATTAAAAAAAGAAATCAACGATAATCGCATACTGGTCACTCTTGACGAGCATTTTGGAGATTGGGTTGTGCTTCCCCTCAATAGACACCCCGGAGTAATTCGTGTCAAAGCCAATCCGGCAACAGCCAACAACATTCTGGCAATTCTTTTGCCTTTTTTAAAGCGGCTTTCTTCTGATAATATTAGAAACCATCTCGTTATTCTTTCTTCAAATCGTGAAAAGTGGATAAGTACTGGGAGTTATAACGAATAAGGGGAATATCGGGGACGCTCTTTACATTTATAATTTTACTTCAAAAGGAGAAACAAATAGGGGGCGTATTAAACTTTTAGACTTACTCACCTTTTATTAGGCGGAAGGCGCGAGAAGCAAAATGAGAGAAGAGCCTAATAATTTTATGTAATAAACCGGAGATGTATAATGAGTAAAAATGAAACCCTCTCAATTCTTCTAGATTATAAGAAACAGTTTGCCGACAAGTATGGAATAACAGCAATAGGTGTTTTCGGTTCGACCGCACGTGACCAGGACTATGATGACAGCGATGTGGATGTAGTAATACAGATGTCGAAGCCGGATTTTTTTATTTTAGCCGGCATTAAATGTGAACTTGAAGAAAAATTTCGTAAACCGGTTGATATTGTGACATACAGGAAGGAGATGAATCAATTTCTGAAAAGCAGAATAGACAGGGATGCCGTTTATGTATGATAAAGAACTGACTGTAGAAGTATTAAAACAGATACATAATGCAGCTGAGACAATAATGGCTCGTTTTGAACCTGTTAAAGAAGCATCCGATTTTACAGGCAGTTCAATGGGAATGGAAAAAATGGACTCCATTTGTATGTTGCTGATTGTTATTGGAGAATCCTTAAAAAACCTTGATAAAATTACTAAAGGACGACTCCTTCCGGGCTATCCTGAAGTCGACTGGAAAAATGCGATAAAGATGCGGGATGTAATCACACATCATTATTCCGATGTAAACGCTGAAGCTGTCTTTAATACATGTAAAGAAAAAATTCCTGATCTGATAACGACAATTAATAAAATGTTGCAAGATATGAAATAAGGGAGGAAGTCGGGGACGCTTTTTACATTTATAATTTTACTTCAAAAGGGAACAATTGGGGAAACAAATAGGGTATTAAACTTCTAAACTTACTCATCAAGCAGAATATCTGGCCCGTTACACGGGTATATCGGACATCGGATATCGGGGAATGCGTGGATAGTGAAAGGCATGAGGCATGAGGCGAACAACGAACTACGATCAACGAAGCAGGCATGAGGCGAAAGGCGAGAGGTGAATGACGAACCGCAACCACGATCTGCGAACAACGAACGACGATATAACTATTTCTTCCGGATCTCTTATAAATATATCAGTTGAACATATTTGGCCGAGAAAGTTTGATTTATTTAATTCTGAGAGGTTCACCAATCCATTATTTTTCAGGCACTTGACATTTGTCCTTCCTTACATTATTATTCTTTCGTAAGGAATCACATGTGGAGGACAACGATATGCAATCTCTCATAACATCAAAATATCAGACGACTATTCCTAAAATCATTCGCGAGAATCTCGGCCTTTCTGTAAAAGATGCTCTGGAATGGAAACTTGAAAAGGGTAAAGTTACCATCTATCTTGCGAAACAGAATTTCTTGAAGTACAGGAATGCAATAAAAACCGGAGAGGGAGACATTTCCGTTGACATTGACATTGCCCGAAATCTCCGCGTGGAGAAATACCAGTGAGGCGATACGTCATTAACACGAATGCCCTGATTTCATTCGTTACAGATCGGAACCTTGAACAGCAGCGGAAAATTGCCCCGCTATTCGAATCGGCGACTCAGATGAAAGCCGTGATCCTCTGCCATCAGCATGTTTTAACCGAGTTCATCTATGTTCTGGATAAAATTTACCAGGTTCCCAAAGATGAGATAGGCAGGATGATTAAGGATCTTATCGAAATGCCGGGTATTGAGGTTCTTCATGAAGTGGATTTTAAAACAGTCCTGTCATGGTGGCCAGACCCGATATCCGATTTCGGAGATGCACTTATTGCAGCAACCGGTAAAGCACTTAGAAGGACAACGGTAATAACTTTCGACCGAAAATTCGCTGCCAAGCTAAAGGCGCTCGGTATCAATACATCTGTACTTTAGCAGTATGGCATGGAAACGAATAAGGAACGTATTAATCTTTTAAACTTTCTCATCTTTTATTAGGCAAAAGGCAGGAGAAGCAGAATATCGAATATCCCGCCACAAAGATTGGCGGGCCTTTGGCGGATATCGAATATCGAAAAACAGGGTAAAAGCGTGGATAGTGAATCGTAGATCGTGGATAGTGAAAGGCATGAGGCAAAAGGCAGAAGGCACGGAGCGGAAGATTACAGAACCAAGTAATAAGTGATCAGTAATCGGTAAATGCTTGAATAGGCAGGACGTCGGAGCGTTCGTTTAGACCGTGCAAAGACGGAGAAGATTAGATATATATGAGGATAAATATTGAAAGAATTTAGCGTACTAATTGAAAAAGATGCGGATGGATATTTTATTGCCTCAGTGCCGGCACTCCGCGGTTGTCATACGCAGGCAAAATCTCTTGATACATTAATGAAGAGAATTAAAGAGGCTATTGAGCTTTGCCTTGAGGTGGAAAAGCCTATGTCAAACGAATTTATTGGTGTACAAAAAGTGGCGGTCAACGCATGACCACGTTTCCATCAATAAACGGCGGCCGGCTAATTCGAGCCTTGCGTAAATTTGGGTTTGAAGTAATGCGCATAAAAGGCAGTCATTACTTCTTGCAACATAAAGACGGCCGATGCACGGTTATTCCTTTACACCGAGGAGAGAGCATGGGTCGTGGGCTCCTTACACAAATTTTATGAGACTGTGATATTACAAAGGAAGAGTTACAAAAGGAACTTTAAGAAAGGAAGGCATTGGAGACATTCATCAATATATAAGTTAAACATATTTGACTGAGAAAATCTGATTTTTTACCCTGATAAAAAAGGAGTCAGATATATGGTCAACATTTTTAACATCTTCAGAATGTTATTTAAACGCCGGAAACACACGCGCTACAATGTTCAAGATGGCACCTTTGTAGTCGTGGCGCCCGGGGAGCAGAAGGTTCAGATCATCGACATCAGCTTGGGCGGCACGGCATTTATCTACCAGGGTCGTCCGGAAGATCTCGAGGCGTCAGGCGCCCTTAAACTGATCACCGACCAGATGAGCCTGCAAAGATTGAAATTTGATACGGTTTCCGACATTCCGGCGCCCGGATATGTGCAATCATTGAAAAAAATGTTTCGGCGCCGTGGTGTGAAATTCAAGTGGATAGGAGTCCTTGAAGAAGCGGAATTGAATAAATTCATAAAAGAGGTAGGCATATTTTATAAATAAACCGATGTTCATTTTAAACTGCTTAAAACTCAACACGCAAAACCGTTTTTCAGCATTGAGCGCCAATGCTTTACTTCGTGTTACCTGAACCCTTGAACCCTGTTTTTATTCACTCGCCCCCCTGAATCCTATCCCTTTTCAGAGGTATTCCTGATTCAGCAGCTTTTTTTAAAATATTCTATCGTCTTTTCAAGTCCGTATTTTATCTCTACAGTCGGCTCCCAATTCAAAACGCTTTTTGCAAGAGAGATATCCGGCTTTCTCTGTCTCGGATCATCCTGGGGAAGAGGAAGAGACTGAATAACCGATTTTGAGCCGGTAAGCTCTATAATTTTTTCAGCCAGTTCCATAATCGTATATTCAGCCGGATTGCCCAGATTGACCGGGCCTGTGAAATCATCCGGACTGTTCATGAGCCTTATCAATCCTTCTATAAGATCATCTACATAACAGAAGCTTCTTGTCTGGCTGCCGTCGCCGTATATCGTTATCGGCTCACCCCGAAGCGCCTGCATGATAAAATTGGATACGACCCTGCCGTCATTAGGATGCATGTGCGGGCCGTAGGTGTTGAATATCCGGGCAACCTTTATTTTAAGATTATGCTGGCGATGGTAATCGAAAAAAAGCGTTTCAGCGCAACGCTTACCCTCATCGTAACATGATCTTGGACCGATGCAATTGACATTACCCCAGTAGGATTCCGGCTGAGGATGCACTGAAGGATCTCCATAAACTTCGGATGTGGAAGCCTGAAGAATTTTTGCTTTTATCCGCTTTGCCAGTCCAAGCATATTAATCGAGCCGTGGACATTTACCTTCGCCGTCTGCACCGGATCATTCTGATAATGCACCGGTGAGGCCGGGCATGCCAGGTTGTAAATTTCATCCACCTCAACATAAAGCGGGAAGGTGATATCGTGCCGGACCAGTTCAAAATAAGGATTATTCATGAGATGAACGATATTTCTTTTTGTTCCGGTATAAAAATTATCGGCACAAATGACATCACAGCCTTCATTCAACAGCCGCTCGCATAAATGAGATCCGAGAAATCCGGCCCCGCCTGTAACAAGAACGCGCTTTAAAGAATCGTAGTTTTTCATTTTGCCAATATCTCCTTAACCCTCTACCGCTATTTCGATGTGACCTGAAACCAAGGCAGAACTATGAAATTTTCCCGTTCACACAGCTCATCTCCCTCGCGGATCAGCACACCGGGATGGGCAGCAAGTACATTCTCAAACCCAGTTTGCAAGAAGCAATCCGGGGACTTTGTCAAAATGTCGGGTATTGTTACTTATAAGCGTTGCTTCCTGACTTCTGGCATGGGCGGCGACCATTCATAAAAATTTTAGCTGTTTGTGTCATAACTCACCTCCATGATCTATATTTGCAGTATATATCGTTTGTTTCCAAAATGCAACTCCCCGAAATGCGCATTCCAACACCCAAAAAATCTAAAAGTGACAAATTTTCATCTCTGCAGCTTTGCGGAAAAGTCTTGGCTATTTGGCAATTGCCTGCTAAATAGTCGCCCGAAACGCTATCTTTATGATCCAATCAAAAGAGACCTCTCCAGGAAAATGTTTATCCTGACAGGCCCAAGGCAGATCGGAAAAACCTGGCTTACCAAGGAGCTGTCGGTCGAATTCAAACGTCCCCGGTATCTTAATTACGATCACGTCGACGATGCAGGAATTATCCATTCCCGTTCCTGGCCTGTCAATGCAGATATGCTAATTCTGGATGAAATACATAAGATGAAAGGATGGAAGATGTTCGTAAAGGGCATCTATGACACCCGTCCCGAAAATCAGTCTTTAATGATAATCGGCAGCGCCCGGCTGGATGCATACAGACAGTCGGGAGAATCCCTTGCAGGCCGTTACTTCCATTTTCGCCTGCATCCGCTTTCCGTCCGGGAACTTCAGAATTCTCTTGCGCCTGATGAAGCACTGTCGCAACTGAACCACCTGGGCGGGTTTCCGGAACCTTTCTTATCCGGTTCGGAGACCGAAGCTGCGCGGTGGCGGAATCAGTACTACACAGATCTTATACGTGAAGATATCCCCGAATTCAGCCGGCTTCAGGAAATCCGCGCCATGCGTCTGCTGCTTGAATTGCTGAGATCAAGAGTCGGATCACCCCTGTCCTACACATCGGTTGCAGGCGACCTGCAGATTGCTCCGAATACAGTGCGCCGCTATATCGATATTCTGAAGAACCTGTGCATCATCTTCACAGTACGTCCATTTCACGCCAACGTGGCGCGCGCCATTCTGCGTGAACCGAAAGTCTATTTTTACGACAGCGCCTTCGTGAAGGGTGATGAAGGAGTGCGGCTGGAAAACACCTGCGCAGTTTCTCTCCTGAAGCATGTCCAGTACCGGCAGGATATGGCTGGCGAAGACATTAAGCTTAATTATATCAGAACGAAGGACGGCAAAGATATTGATTTCGTCATGACCGGAGATGGAAAGGCAACCCATCTTATCGAGGTGAAGCTGTCGGATGATTCACCGTCGCCGGCTCTTCGCCTGTTCAATAAGAAAATGCCGGAGGCCGAGGCATGCCAGCTGGTCCAGAATCTGCGACGGGAACAAAATCGTGACGGCATCTCCATCATTTCGGCCGCGAAATGGCTCGCCAGCTTATCAGCGTAAAATATCACGGGCCCCCTTTGAGTTCCTGATAAATCTTCTTGAACATTATTTTTTCTCAGGTTTTTTTATTGGAAAGCATTTTGGTGAATTTCCCCCTTTATGTTTTCTTTTTACAGCCTGCGTAGAATCTGTTATATGCTCTTGGTACGGCATAAAAAGAGGCTAAAATGATAAACAAAGAAAATGATTTCGATCTCAATATCCGGTGGCGATTTCCCGGGAGCATGGAATACGCGATGAAAAGCTCGCAAAGGCAAATAAATATTTGCTTTAAGATGAATCGCTATCTCCCGCAATTACGAGCCATTTCCAGATGGGAATTACTTTTATATTATTCTCTATGGCGGTTTCGTCATCCCATGTTACTACCGTACCTGTGGGAATAGAAAGTTCAACCATCGCGCTTTTCAATCCATGGAGTTCTCTTTCAAAGGTCTTTTTATCCGACATCTCCCAGCATACCTGAATCAGTTGCATCTCGCCTGAAATTCTGTGGCGCGTTAAGAAATCAGCTTCACGTCCGTCTTTTGTATTGACATATTCCGCATCATAACCCCACCGACGCAGGTGCATAAATACCATGGTTTCCAGTAGCTGGCCGTAATTATATGAATTGCGAAAGGTCATAGCGTTCAAAAGTCCGGTATCTATAGTGTAGATTTTAGCCGGATTGATCAGCCTTGATTTTGCAGAACGACTGTGAATTGGCACTTTGTAAAATAAGAAAGCATCAGTCAAATGATCAAGATATTCATACAAGCTGTTCTTAGTACATTTGATCGACATGCTTTTCATGGTATTGAAGAATTTATTGACACTGAATTGCCCGCCGGAAGAATTCATAATATGGCGGACAAGATGTTTAAGCACAAGAATATTGCTTACCTTGTGGCGCTCGATGATATCTTTCAGCAGTACGGAATCAATATAACCCTGCAATACTTCAATGCGAAGATTGCGATCCAGTTTCTGTGCTTCCGGGAAACCGCCAACTTCAAGATAATCTTTCACAGCCTTGCGCAATACGGAGATCGTGTTCGCGCCAAACGTTTTTGGGCTGCCGGGAAAAAGGCCATGAAATTTTAAAAATTCCTCAAAGCTGAATGGGAATATTTCTATCGGCAAAGAACGCCCTCGTAAACTGGTGGCTATTTCCGAGCCTAGTAACTTCGATGATGAACCGGTAATAAAAATTTGAAGATTCTCCGTATCAAGCAATCGCCTTATGAAGATTTCCCATTGATCAATTCGCTGAATCTCATCAAAGAAAAAATAACACCGGGTATTTCGATGTTCGGGATATTTCCCGAAATAGACATCAAGAATTTGCTGAAAATTATTAACGTTAAACTCAAGCAAACGATCATCTTCAAAATTAAGATAGAGTATTTCCTCTTTTTTTATTCCCGAGGCGATCAGGTCTTTTATTTTCTGATAACAAAACCAGGTTTTGCCGACTCTTCTCATACCGATGACGACATCCGCCTTACCCTTTACTTCAGAAAATTCCTTATTCCGGGTAACCAGCTCAGGCAAATTCCGTTCATGAAAATCATCGATGAGTTGCGAAATTACATTTTTCATAATGGCAATTCTATCTCTTTTTTAGAGATAATGCAAATGCTTTCTGTCTTTTTTATTAAGATCGCATTATTCCTCATGCTCTATGTTTTCTTTTTACAGCCTGCGTAAAATCTGCTATGTGCTCCAGCCACAGCATAAATAGAGGTGACAATGATATCGCTTTCCAGCCGACTGAATCTTCAGGTAACAGCTGTTGACAAAGCTGTGCGGAGAGAAACTCGCAAAGGCGAATAAATATTTGCTTTTAGGTGAATAAGTTTAAAAGCTTATCATGGATGTCCCTAAATTCCCTTTCTTATAGTGCCGCTTTTAACTTATATTATTGATGAACGTATATTTCTCCTGGATTGCTAAAAACATGCAAAAGGAAGGCTGGAAACCCGAGGTGCGAGCGGAAGGAAGGTGTCTCCAGGATGAACAACGTAGCCGTCCGCGGCTTTTCCCATAAAATCCTGTTGGAAGGTTTTTATCCCTTTTGCCATCTCCGGTCGTGGAGTTGCGGACGATTTAATTTCGATAGGGATCAATCTGCCGCCAGTCTCAACAATGATATCGACTTCGACACCATTGGACGTTCTCCAGAAGTAGATGCGCGGCTCTTCTCCTCTATGGTAACAAGTCTTCAGCAATTCAGACAGAACGGCTGTTTCAAAAATAGCACCGCCCATGGGTCCGGAAACAATATGCCCCGGCTCTTTGATGCCGGACAAATAACAAAGCGTGCCGACATCCGTGAAATATACCTTGGGTGTTTTGATCAGGCGTTTGCCCACATTGACATAATAGGGGCGAAGGATGAAGACCTGGTAAGTCGCTTCAAGAATCGACAGCCAATTTTTTACGGTGTTTATGGCAACGCCAAGATCGCGTGCCAAATCAGCCATGTTCAGAGGTTGAGCGCTTCGACCCGCCAGCAGGCGCATGAAATTCTGAAAGAGTGTCAGATCACTAATCTGTTTCAGGCCGCGAACATCTCTCTCAACATATGTCTGCAGATAGCTCGCGTGCCATAGAGATGTCTCTCTTCGGGGGTTAGCGACCAGCTCAGGATAACTGCCTCGAATCAATTTCTCCCATAAGAGACTGTAGGATAGTCCCTCTTTTTCCGCGGGTTGTCCGCCGGATTCCCATATCAGCGGCGCCATAGGATTTCCTGTCTCTTCGCGATTTGATAAAGGCAGCAGTTTCAGAATGGCCGCCCTTCCCGCCAGAGACTCCGTGATTTTTTCCATCAATAACAGATTTTGAGATCCCGAAAGGAGGAACTGGCCGGGTTCATCCCGATAATCATCAACACGTTCTTTTATATAAGGCAATAAATCAGGTGCGTATTGTACTTCATCGAATATGACCGGTGGTTGATACATACTGAGAAAACCGCGGGGATCATGCACAGCAGCCAGTCTCACATCCGGAGGTTCGAGGGATATATATTTAAAATCTCTGCTGAAAAGATGTTTGAGCAGGGTTGTCTTTCCTGATTGACGAGGACCTGTCAAAACGACAACCGGGAATTCGCTTATAGCTCTCGATAAAATCGGCTCAGTAGTTCTGGTCAGATAATGTATTGTCATAGCGTATATATTTTTATGTATATATGCACTCATAATGCATAATTACATATTATGTCAAGGGGAAATGTGCATATTGGTTACTTTGATCTCCCTGACCGCGCTTAAAATCCTGAACATTTTTTTCTCAGGTTTTCTTTATTGAAAAGCATTGCGGTAGATTTCTCCTCGTTATGTTTTCTTTTTACAGCCTGCGTAAAATCTGCTATGTGCTCCAGCCACAGCATAAATAGAGGTGACAATGATATCGCTTTCCAGCCGACTGAATCTTCAGGTAACAGCTGTTGACAAAGCTGTGCGGAGAGAAACTCGCAAAGGCGAATAAATATTTGCTTTTAGGTGAATAAGTTTAAAATTTATGACGCTCCCTAAATACACCCCGTCTATAATCTCGCTGTACTTATACACCTTCGGTGCCGTTTGACAGCTTGGATGAGAAGTACCGAAGACAGGCATCTCGGGGCCAGACAGGCATCCAGCCAGACCGGCGCACAGTAGAATCTATTCAACCATTGAAAGACGGGAATGATCAATTTCAATGATCCGGTCCCTTGTCTTCGCCTCTGTTCCTTTTTCCGGAAATGCGCAAAGGCAGAGACTATTAAGGTAGCTGATAGCATTGTGATTTTTTCCAACGGTCCGAGAATCTTTTTGATTTCGACTGATTTTAGTCCAGCATCCTTCAGGTTTGTTTCCATCTCGCCAAGTTCATAACGGCGAAAATGGTTCACGAAACGATCATCAAACCCAAAATAGCAACGCCTATGAGGAAAGGTCAGAATAAGAGAACCACCGGAACTCATGACGGCTGCCATTTCCTGAAGGGCCTGACGATCTTCCGATAGATGTTCGAGTACCTCCGAGCAGATAACCTGCGAAAAACAACCGGGCTTGAAAGGCAGATGCCCAGCATTGGCAACTACAAAACAACCCCTGTCATGCCGACTTTTCATAGTCTGAAGGGCCGAAAAAGAAAGATCGGAATAAATGACCTGTTCCGAATTATCAATCATCGGGGAGAGACCGCTTCCAACCTCCAGAATTCGGTCTTTTCTTTTATGTTGAATATATTTATTAATAGCACGCTTTCTTAAAAGATAATTATAGAGGTAGTTTTTCAGGACAATATAAATGTCGTCAGCAAAGAAATCCTCAAATCGATTCTCATGGGAGATTGTCATTTGATCACCGGGAAAAGGCATGAACGAATTATTTTCATCCTCGCTAGCCGGAAAGCTATAGCTGTTGCCAGACATCCGAAACCATAATGTATGCTACGCCAGAGGTTAATCGACGATGCCTCCGTAAAATATTTCGTGGGACAACTTACTTCAGCGATAATATATTCCTGCCAGATAATCTGCGCCAGCATTTGATTGTCAAACACAAAATCATCTGAATTGACTTCAATCGGCAGCTTTTGGAGCAATTCCCGTGAAAAAGCTCTATAACCCGTATGGTACTCTGAAAGCTTTGCGCCCAGAAGTAAATTCTCTGTCAATGTCAGGAAACGATTGGGAATATATTTCCATACGGGCATTCCCCCTTTTACTGCGTATCCTCCAAGGATTCTTGACCCTAACACACAATGATACAATCCATTCCCAATCATGGATACCATGGCGGGAATCAACTTGGGTGTATATTGATAATCCGGATGAACCATAATAATAATATCGCCGCCCTGTTCAAGCGCAATTTTATAACAAGTTTTTTGATTTGCTCCATATCCTCGATTCTTTTCATGAACATGAACAATAGTATTAGGTAAGGTCTTTGCGATTGATACAGTGTCGTCCTGACTACCGTCATCCACGATAATGATCTGGTCAACTACTCCCTGCTCCATCACTTCTCCATAAGTAACGCCCAGCGTTTTTTCAGCG
>CAYODW010000069.1:0-13273 GCA_964402865.1 uncultured Desulfonema sp.
TTCCTTGAGCTTGCCCAAAATTGCCTATTTCCGAATTGGAAACTTACATGTGTCCGTATTTGGTTTCCGGATGAACACCAATTAAGATATTGCAAAAAAATGAGGTTTTGATAGTCTGTAATAATAAAATTAACATAAAATGAACGGATACCAACTGCCTGTATGAATATATTAAAGAACAAAATAAGGATATGGATCAACCGGATCCTTCAGGATTCACATAATCATTTTACCTGCCATCTCCCGGGAAATATAAGTTTTTTTTCATCCAGCTCTCTGAAACTTTTCTTCTCCGGAATTAAAATCGATTCTGACCAGCTTGATGGTCTGAAAAATATTCCTGAAAATGCAATTGTTATTTATGCCGCTAAATTTAAAAGCCACTTCGAGTTTTTATTCTCATATACCCGGTACAGTGAGAACAAACTGCCCTTTCCCGAAATAGGTTTCGATTACAAGGTGTTTATATGGCAACCTGTTCCCCGCATAATGAGAACATTACTTTCATATCTCGATTATTTTTTTCAGAACAGGTCGTTTCCCGATCCCTATAAAAGCGGCTACATAAGAGAAGAACTTTTAAAAGGAAAAACGGCTTTCCTTTCGCTTGTTGAAGACAAGGCATTTTACAGGAGGTTCGTAAAGTCGGAGACCGATCCTTTATCTTACCTGATTGAATTGCAGAAAATAACCGAAAGGCCAATATATATTATTCCTCAAATCATGTCTTTCGGGAAAAATCCCATGCGGGCGACCTCCTCTTTAACCGACATTATATTCGGAACTCCCGATAATCCGGGCAGACTGAGGAAAATAGCAACTCTTTTCAAATATCCTGAAAAAATAATTGTTGAAATTTCCGAACCGATTAATCTGAAAATTTTCCTTGAATCAGCAGAAGTGCAGAAACGAGCAATCGAGCATCAGTCCCTTATTTTAAGGCGGGATATTCTTCGCCAGTTAAACCGTCACAGACAGAGCATAATCGGGCCCGTTCTCAAATCAAGAGACGAGCTTAAAGAGAGCATCCTCACAAATGCGCGCTTCCAGGAATTTCTTGATAATTATTCGAAATCCCGGAATATGCCCGCCCGGAATATAAGAAAAGAGGTAAATGAATATATTGAAGAAATTGCAGCGAATTACAATATTGCCTTTATAAGAGTAATGGCAGAAATTGTAGGCTGGATTATTAATACGATGTTTGACGGCTATACCGTAAACGCTGTTGGTCTGAACAAAGTAAAAAACATGTCATTAAAAGGTCCCCTTATATTAATTCCGTGCCATAAAAGTCATATAGATTACCTTATTCTTTCTTATCTGCTCTATAATAACAACATGCCCTGTCCCCATATAGCTGCCGGCAAAAACCTCTCCTTCTGGCCTATAGGCCCGCTTTTCAGGAGGGGCGGAGCTTTTTTCATCAGGCGTACTTTCAGAGGGGCGGCCCTGTATTCAAGGGTATTTGCCGAATATATTTACAAGCTGCTCGGAGAAGGATTCAACATAGAGTTTTTTATCGAAGGCGGAAGAAGCAGAACCGGCAAACTTATCCTTCCCAAGCTCGGACTCCTTTCAATTCTTCTTGATGCTTATAAGAAAGGAGCCTGCAAAGACATGATAATAGCGCCTATTTTTATAGGATATGACAGAGTAATTGAAGAGAGCTCATATTTAGACGAACTCGAAGGCGCTCAAAAAAAACCTGAAAATTTTTCCCAGGTTATAAAAGCCAGAAAATTTTTGAAAAAAAAATATGGCAAAATATATATTCAGTTCAATGACCCGATATCATTAAATGAGTTATTCGATGAAAAGGATATTCAGCTCAAAAGCATGACATCGAAAGAGCAGAACGCCTTATGCCGCAATCTTGGGTACAGGATAATAAACTCAATAAACGACGTTTCTGTTGTTACTCCGTTTTCCATTACCGCCTGCTCCGTTCTGAACTGTTCAAGAAAGAGATTTACATACGAGCGAATTATCTTTTCTGTTGATACTTACATGAAATACCTTACTTCGATAGGCGCAAAGCTGTCAGATACGCTTATTTCCGATTTCAGATACGCAATTGAACAGGTTCTTGATTCCTATGTGCAGAGAAAATTTATCGAACCCGTTCAAATGGATAAGGATAGCCGTTCATCTGTAAAAGAATTTTCAGTAAATGTTAATAAACGCCCGGCAATGGAATATTATAAAAACAACTGCATTTCGTTCTTTATTCCTGCCGCAATTACAGCCCTTGAAATTCTTAAGATAGAATCATTTCAGTTCCAGGCATCCGATCTTCATCCAGGATACGCTTTTCAGCAAAATTTCTTCAAATATGAGTTTGCATACAATGTTGACAAAACGCCCGAATACTTTGTCCGCAAAAATATAAAGACATTTATAGATGATGCCATTCTTGTTCCCCATGCAACCCTTCCTGATACATACAATGTAACATCATCCGGTTTAAATAAATTAAAGTCATTTTCGACTTTTTTAAAACCATATTATGAATCATACTTTGTAGTCCTTAATTATTTAATGAAAACTTCCCAGAATGAAGCTGATGCAAAAGAACGCATCAAAAAAATTCAAACAATAGGAAGCAGGATGTATAAAAAAAATGAGATTGAAAGAAATGAAGCTTTATCGAAAGTTTACTATACGAATGCAATTGATTTCTTCAACAACAAGGGAATCAAAAGCTCTGAAGAAATGGATAAGTTGAAATTTTATGAAGATGCCATTCAGAAATACCTGAGCTTTCTGTAATGGTGAACACATGAAAGCCCTTATTCTTGCCGCAGGCCTCGGAACCAGACTTCTCCCGTACACGGAACATACCCCCAAACCGCTTTTCCCTTTGGGCGGTCGCCCCCTTATAGATATCATAATTAAGAGGCTTGAGGCTTCAGGCTGTGAATCGATAATAATAAACACTCACCACCTGCATAACAGGATAATTGATTTTATAGACTCCGGAAATTACTCTATCCCTGTAATAACGCGCCATGAGCCTGAAATTTTAGGAACCGGCGGAGCCATAAAAAATGTGAGTGATTTCTGGGATAACAAACCTTTCATAGTAATAAACAGCGATATCTTTACCGATATTGACCTTCGTGAAGTTTATTCTTTTCATATGAGACACGGACATCCGGCAACTCTTGTATTAACGGATTGCGAAGAGTTCAACAATGTGCCGGTTGATGATGACAATTTTATTACAGGCTTTGATAAGAGCAATTCTGATTCTTTTCCCTGTCCGGATAGCAGCAACAATATTGGTATAGAGTCCAGCCATAGATATAAAAAGAGATTTGCCTTTACAGGAATTCAGGTCTTGAATCCCGAAGTTCTTGATTTCATTCCGGCGAATAGATTCTCACACAGCATCGATGTCTACAGGCAAATGCTGGCCGGCGGCAAAAAAATTTATTCTTACATTACCCTGAAACACTCATGGAATGATCTGGGAACTCCTGAGAGATACAAAGAAGCGGCAATAGGCGAATTGATTCCCAGGGCATTTAAAGCGGCCTTTCCGGATTACAAATGCAAGTATGTTAAAATATCCGAACTCAAAGGTGACGGATCCGACAGGAGATGGTTTCGTCTGACCTCACAAAACAATTCTCTTATAATGGCAGATCACGGCATCAGAAAAGCTCTTTTAACAAATGAAACCGACTCTTTTATTGCGATCGGCAGACATCTTCATCTAAAAGGATTGCCTGTCCCCGGGATTATCCTTCATGATTCCTTTTCAGGTCTGGTCTTTCTTGAAGATATGGGAGATATCAAACTGCAAAATGTTATCATGAATTCCGGAAACCGAAGTGAAATCCTTTCATGGTATAAAAAAGCGATAGATCTTCTTGCAGAACTTTCACTTTCCGGCAAAAAAGATTTTGACACCTCATGGACATATCAGAGCCCTTATTACAATGCTGATCTCATAATCGAAAAGGAATGCAGATATTTTACTGATGCATTTTTGAGAGGCTATCTTAATAAAGAGATTGACTTTGAAGAGTTCAAAGATGAGTTTGTAAAAATAGCATCAAGGGCAATGGAACACCAGATTACGGGATTCATGCACAGAGATATGCAGTCCCGGAACATCATGGTTAAAAACGAGAAAATGTATTTCATAGATTTTCAAGGTGGACGAATAGGTCCGCTTCAATACGATCTTGCTTCTCTTCTGATTGATCCGTATGTCTGCCTGCCTTCAGGAATGCGGCTGGAACTTCTTGATTATTGCGCTGGAATGATTTCTTCAGCCATTAGAATTTATGACGATAAGTTTCGCCTATGTTTCAAATACTGTTCGATAGCCCGAAATCTCCAGATTCTGGGGGCTTTTGGCCACTTAAGCAGGGTTAAGGGAAAAATCTTTTTTGAGAAATATATTCCCGCGGCATTGAAAACACTCAAAGAAAGCTTCAGACAGCTTGAAAAAGATGAATTTCCAAAACTGAAATCACTTATTGACAACCTGTTGTAATCGAATTGTCATTCTGATATATAATCATAAATGATGACTTCGTAAAAAGTCCGGGGTTCTCTTTTTTTGTCATTCCCGCGAAAGTGGTGCACGTAATGAAGCGGCAGCGCTATCCAGTTTTTTCAAATACTTCTGGATTCCCGTTTTCACAGGAGTGACAGGCTTTTAGACTTTTTACGAGTCAATCAAAAATGGTTTCATAAAAAGCTATATATGGAGGTAATTATGAACCGAATAAAAGTCATGGTAAATGGATTGCCCGGAAACATGGCTGCAAATGTGGCAAACCATGTTTTAGACGACGACAGATTTGAGCTTATCCCTTTTTCACTTACAGGTCCTGAAATAATGGAAAAAGAATATAAAATTGCCTCGCTTAAAATCCGTCTTGTTCATCCCGGGGAAAGGCAGGATATCATAAATGAAATTAAAAAAAAGGAAGGCGGCTTTATAAGCATTGACTACACTCATCCATCTGCCGTAAACAGTAATGCCGAATTTTTCTGCGCCAATTCTCTTCCATTTGTCATGGGTACAACAGGAGGAGACAGGAAGAAACTTACAGAGACCGTCCTTTCTTCAGGTACCTGCGCCATAATTTCACCTAACATGGCAAAGCAGATAGTCGGTTTTCAGGCAATGATGGAATATGCTGCTAAAACCTTTCCGGATCTGTTCAGAGGGTATTCAATGACCGTGAAAGAGAGCCATCAAAAAGGTAAGGCCGATACAAGCGGAACAGCAAAGGCAATTGTCGGCTGTTTTAACAGGCTTGGAATTCCTTTTACAGAACAGGAGATTTTAATGGAACGAGATCCCGAAAGACAAAAAAGCGTGTGGGGGATACCGCCGGAATTTATAAAAGGACACGGATGGCATACCTATACGCTTATCTCAGAGGATAAAACGGTCAAATTTGAGTTTTCCCACAATGTCAACGGCCGAGATATCTACGCAAAGGGAACTCTTGACGCCATATTCTTTCTGAGCGGCAAAATAGAAGAAGGAGCAAAAGGAAGAGTTTTTTCCATGATTGATGTCTTGCAGGGATAAGGAACTTAAAATTATTTAATACCGCGGTTATTTTGCACAAATTCGGAGGAAACATGAAAAAGTATTTTATTTTATTGCTTGGATTAATATCTGTTTTTGCTTTAACCGGTTGCGGATACAACACGATGCAGGCTAACGAAGAGGCCGTTTTTGCGGCATGGGGAGATGTCGAGGCAAGTTACCAGCGCCGTCTTGACCTGATACCCAATCTTGTCGAAACGGTTAAAGGTTATGCAAAGCACGAAGCGGAAACACTTACGGCTGTTGTCGAAGCAAGGGCCAAGGCCGGATCAATACAGATTTCAAAAGATATGGTAAACAATCCTGAAACATTCGGCAAATTTCAGCAGGCTCAGGGTGAGCTTTCAGGCGCTCTTTCGAGACTTATGGTTATAGTTGAGAGATATCCTGATTTAAAGGCAAATCAGAATTTTCTTGATTTGCAGAATCAGCTTGAAGGGACTGAAAACAGAATAAACGTGGCAAGAGTCAGATATAACAAAGCCGTTCAGGATTTTAACACCAGCATCAGAATTTTCCCCAACTCTCTGACCAACTCCCTCCTGCTCCACCTAGCGCGCAAAGAGCCTTTTAAGGCTGAAGAAGCGGCAAAAACAGCTCCAAAAGTAAGCTTTTCAGAGAAAAAGGATTAAGGGATATATTTCATGCTAAACTGGTTTATCGCATTTATTTTATTAATTTTTCCTTGCTCTGCCGGAGCGCTTGACGTTCCGGCTTTAAAAGGCAGAGTGAATGACTATGCTTCAGTGCTCTCTCCTGAAACTGAGAATAAACTGGAAGAGACACTGTCTGCGCTTGAAAGCAGCGACTCGACCCAGGTTGTTGTGCTGACCATCCCATCTCTGGAGGGAGAAGTTCTGGAGCAGTTTTCAATAAAAGTAGCCGAAGAATGGAAAATCGGGCAAAAGAACAAGGACAACGGCGCCATTCTTCTTATAGCAAAAAATGACCGCAAAATAAGGATCGAAGTTGGCAGGGGTCTTGAAGGGAAGCTGACAGATCTTATCTCGGGAAGGATTATACGCTCCGAGATAATCCCTAAGTTCAAGGAAGGCGACTTCAACGGCGGAATAGAGGCCGGTACCACAGCCATTGTTTCGGTTGTCAGGGGCGAATATAAGGCATCAGAAAAGAACACCATGCGAAAAGGAAGCGGTAAAAATCCCATCTTTACGCTGCTTATTTTTCTTTTTGTTATAACAGCGGCTTTATCCGGCATTTCGAAAATCCTCGGAGGCACATCAGGTGCAATTCTCCTTCCTGCAATATCCCTGTTTTCCTTTCCAGGGATTTCACTGATAATGCTGGGCGTTCTTGCAATAGCCGGATTTGCTTTCGGGCTATTTACAGGAGTTCTAACAGGCGGCAGCGGAAGACATCTCCCCGGTGGCTTTGTAAGCAGCGGCTTTGGCCGAGGCGGTTTCGGAGGCGGAAGCGGATTCGGCGGCGGAGGTTTTTCAGGCGGAGGCGGAGGCTTCGGCGGCGGCGGATCATCGGGAAGCTGGTAAAAGGAAATTGATCATGAAAATTAAAGCATCTGAATTATTCAGTCCGGAAGACAAAGAATGTATTGCGAATTCTATTAAGAAAGCTGAAGCTGAGACTTCCGGCGAAATAGCAATAATGGTTCTTGATTCCAGCGATTCTTACAGTGAAGCCGAAACGTTCGGGGCATTCGTCCTTTCCGGCTTTTTTTCGCTGTTATTTGAATTGATAAAATCATCCGTCCTCAGCTTTGAACCAGGCTGGGAATCTGGTAATTTGAATTTTCCATATAATATTTTTATCGAAGCCGCAAAAAATGCCAGTATCTGGACTTATATCCCTATGGTGTTTATCCTGTACTTTATTTTTAAATTCTTATTATCGAAATTACCAGAAATAAAAATCCTTTTTATATCGGGAAAACGCATTGAAGAGACTGTCCGGGAACGCGCTGTCATGGCCTTTTATGAAAAGGAATTATATAAAACAAAAGATGAAACTGGGATTCTTATTTTTATTTCACTTCTTGAACGCCGGGTATGGATACTCGGAGACAGGGGCATAAATGCAAAAATAGCCCCTGATTTCTGGAAGAATATCGCCTCGGATCTTTCCGCAGGAATCAGGGAAAAAGAACACGGAAAATCCGTATGTCAGGCGATATTAAAATGCGGCGAAGAATTATCCAGATATTTTCCCATAAAAAAGGATGATATTAATGAGCTGACAGACGAGGTTATCCTGTAATAGAGACCTTTGCAGAACATTCAATTTTGCTCAAGCTCAAGGAAGGCGAGAATTTTAACCGCACGAAGACATTGGAGTATTTCGAGGATTGAAATTTGAGCCTGACGCAGAAATCGGGCAAAAGGGGGTGTTATTCAAAGGTCTCTATATAAGCTGCCGATCAAGTCATAAGCCTTTGCAAGGGCTTCATCAAGCTTTTCAGGTGTGTTTCCGCCTGCCTGAGCCATATCGGGTCTTCCTCCGCCCCCACCCCCGACTATTGATGAAACCTGTTTGACAATGTTTCCGGCATGATATCTTGATGTCAGATCTTTCGTCACAATAACAATAAGAAGAACTTTTGATCCGGCGGCACTTCCCAGGACAATTATTCCCGACTTTATCTTATCCCTGAATTTGTCGGCAAGCTCCCTCATTCCGGATGGCGTCTCTGCAGTAACTTTTTTCACAAGAACACTGATACCGTTTAATGTCTTAATATCCGCATCTATTTCATCAGTAGCAGCCGACGCAACCTTTGATTTCATCTTTTCAAGCTCTTTTTCAAGAAGTTTCTGCTGGGACAGCAGTTTTTCAACTCTTTGAAGTAAAGCGCCCGGCTTCTCCTTTAAAAGACGCGCTGTTTCATTGAGGATCGTTGCTGTCTGCTGTATCTGAACTACCGCTGCGACTCCGGTTAAAGCTTCGATTCTTCTTACTCCTGACGCAACGCTGTATTCTCCGGTAATCTTGAAAAATCCTATATTCCCGGTTCTGTCGGTATGAGTTCCGCCGCAAAGTTCCCTGCTGAAAGAGGCAAGGGAAATAACCCTCACGACATCTCCATATTTTTCTTCGAAAAGAGCTGTTGCCCCTGATTTAAAAGCCCTGTCAGCCTCCATCTCTTCTATGGATAAAGGCACGTTTTCCCTGATTCTATCATTTACAAGAATTTCTATTTTATCAAGGGATTCGGAATCAACCTGCGAGAAATGTGTAAAATCAAAACGGAGTCTGTCATGAGCCACAAGAGATCCGGCCTGTTTAACATGGTCGCCAAGAACCTGTCTTAAAACAGAATGTAATATGTGTGTTGCGGTATGGTTCCGGGCTATCGCACTGCGTCTTTCGGAGTCTACAGCAAGAGTCACCACTTCTCCTTTACTTACAGTGCCGGCAATAACTTTACCCATGTGAATTATTATTCCTGTCGGATCTTTTACAGTATCGGACACAGATATTTCAAGGTTTTTTGACTTTATAAGACCCGTATCTCCTGCCTGCCCCCCCGATTCTCCGTAAAAAGGGGTCTCTTCGGTGACAATCTCTATGTTCCGGCCGGTTCCGGCTTCGGCAACTTCTTCCCCGCTTTCAACAATAAGGAGAACCTTCGAATCGCATGAGAGCCTATCATATCCGACAAACTCCGGTATCAGCCTTTTTGCCGAAAGATTTTTATATGCTTCGCTTATACCTGTAAAAGCAACAACAGATCTTGATTTTTCCTTCTGCACCTCCATGGCTTCATTAAATCCGTCCATATCAAGAAAGAGTTTTTCATCTCTTACAACATCTCTCACAATATCAACGGGAAAACCGAAGGTGTCATACAGTTTAAATATAATATCACCTGGAACCGTGTTAAGACCTTTTGCCTTTATTTCCGAAATGGTATCATTTAAAATTTTTAATCCATTATCAAGAGTCTCGGAAAACCGGATTTCCTCGTTCTTTATGACATTTGTTATGAATGCTTCAGATCCGTTAAATTCCGGGTAAGCCTCTTTCATGGTTTTTAAGACAACACCGGATGTTTCATGGAGAAAAGGCTTTACAAGGCCGATGTTACGCCCGTAACGTATTGCCCTGCGCATTATACGGCGAAGGACATACCCCCTCCCCTCATTTGACGGGAGAATACCGTCACAGATGAGAAATGCGGCCGCCCTGCTGTGATCGGCAATAACTTTCATGGCAATATCAGAAGCTCCGGATTCCTGTAGACGCTTTCCGGAAAGCTCCGCGGTTTTTTCAATAATCGGAATCATCAGATCGGTATCGTAGTTGGTATCTACATTCTGTATTACTGTGACAATCCGCTCGAGCCCCATTCCCGTATCAATGCTGGGCTTGGGAAGTGGAGTCATTTTTCCGGAAACATCACGGTTAAACTGCATGAAGACGAGGTTCCATATTTCGAGATATCTGTCACAATCACATCCGACCTTGCAATCCGGCTTGCCGCAGCCGTATTTCTCTCCTCTGTCAATAAGTATTTCGGAACATGGGCCGCATGGGCCGGTATCTCCCATCGACCAGAAATTGTCTTTCTCTCCAAACCTTACTATCCTCTCTTCCGGAATTCCGATATTGTTGTGCCAGATGCCGTGCGCTTCATCATCGTCAAGATAAACCGAAGCCCACAGTTTATCCGGCGGAAGAGCATAGCCGTTTACCAAGAGGTCCCATGCGAATTCAACAGCTTTTTCCTTAAAGTAGTCGCCGAAAGAAAAGTTTCCCAGCATTTCGAAAAAAGTATGGTGCCGCGCCGTATAACCGACATTCTCAAGATCGTTATGCTTCCCGCCGGCGCGAACACATTTCTGGGAAGTAACCGCCCGGACGTAGCTCCGTGGCTCTTCGCCGAGGAAAGTGCGCTTAAACTGCACCATTCCTGCATTTGTAAATAAAAGAGTCGGATCATCGGATGGAACAAGGGATGAACTCCTGACTATCTGGTGACCATGCTTTTTAAAGTATTCAAGAAACCGCCCGCGAATTTCACTGCCTGTCATTCGTAGCTCCATATTTATTTTTCCACCCTGATTTCTTCCTTCTCCGGAACAAGACCCATCGCCTCTCTGACTTTTGGGTAGAGGCTGTTAAAAATGTCCGGGTTTTCCTTTAAAAACTTCTTCACGTTTTCACGACCCTGGCCGATTCTCTCTCCGTTATAAGAATACCATGCCCCGCTCTTCTCAATTATGCCTGCTTCCGCGCCCATATCGATTGCGTCGCCTATTTTCGATATTCCTTCACCATACATTATATCAAATTCGGCCTCCTTGAACGGAGGAGCCATCTTGTTTTTCACAACCCGAACTTTAGTCCTGTTTCCGACCACATCCTGCCCTTCTTTGATAGCTGCATTTCTTCGAATATCAAGTCTCACGGATGAATAAAACTTGAGCGCGTTTCCTCCTGTAGTGGTTTCAGGATTTCCAAAAACTACTCCTATCTTCATCCTTATCTGATTTATAAAAATTACGGAAGTCATTGTCTTTCCGATTGTCCCCGTCAACTTCCTCAGCGCCTGGGACATGAGCCTTGCCTGAAGTCCCATATGGGAATCCCCCATTTCCCCTTCAATTTCAGCCCTTGGAACAAGAGCGGCAACCGAATCAATCACCATAATATCTATGGCGCCGCTTCTGACCAGCATATCTGCTATTTCAAGAGCCTGCTCCCCTGTATCGGGCTGAGCCACAAGAAGCTCATCGCAGTTTACACCTATTTTTCTTGCATAGACTGTATCAAGAGCGTGCTCTGCATCAATAAAAGCCGCTATCCCGCCAAGTTTCTGCGCTTCGGCAATGGCATTTAAAGTAAGAGTCGTCTTCCCTGACGATTCAGGCCCGAAAACCTCTATAACCCTTCCCCTCGGAATCCCGCCCACTCCAAGAGCCCTGTCCAGAGCAAGGGATCCGGTGGGTATAACAGGAACATCGATAACCGGCCTGCTCCCGAGCTTCATTATCGAACCCTTGCCGAACTGACGTTCTATCTGACCTATTGCAGTCTCAACCGCTTTTTCCTTATCGACTGAATTACTCATTTTTTCCTCCTTCTTGTGTATATAAACGGTTCTTCTCCTATTTTATAAGAGAATACAGGAGTCAGGTTAGGGGGACACTCAAAAGCTCGGTGTACACCGGCCCTTCAGGCCTCAGGTCGCTTTTATATAAATAAAGATCCCCGGCAACAAATTTTTCCGATTCAAAACTCTGAAATTTTCTTAAAGCCTCAACAAGTTTCCCGCTGTCCGCCCTTTCTCTGAAGCGCCCTATTGTCATATGCACCTTAAACGGCCGGGCTTCCCTTTTAAAACCTATTTCCTCAAATCTGTTTTCAAGATCATTCCGGAGAGCAAAAAGCAAAGATACTTCGCCTGAAAATCCTGTCCATATTATCCTGGGACGCGTTATACTTGGAAAAACTCCAACTCCTTTGGCTGAAAGAGATAAAGGCGCATAATTTACCGCACAATTATTTATTACAGCCCCAATCTTTTTTATATCAGGCTCCGTAATCTCCCCGAAAAACTTTATGGTAAGATGTATATTTTCGGATCTGACCCATCTTACCGGAAATCTGTACGGTTTCAAATCTTCCTGCATTCTTTTAATAGAAGATACAGTGCTTCCCGGAAGCTTCAGAGCCACAAAAGCCCTTATTATATATGACATGAGAATATAACCAAGCTGACGGCTTCTTAAAAAATCATTCTGCTTTGTTGCACTTCATCTTTCGTCATTGCAGCGTACGAAAAGTACGCTTCATTCCTCAAGATTCGTGCGCCTTGCATAATGAGCTTTTTACTTTGCCGTCTGAATTTCGACTTTTAACAATTTCATCAACCAAACTATTACAAAATTACCTACGGCCATGATTGAGATTTGAAGCTCCCTGTCGCAGAGCGGACGGGGAATCTTCGACCGTAAGGAATATAATCTGTTTTTAATTTGCTCGCTAACCCCGCCGCAAGCAGCGGGGAATGCGCTCGCTGTTTCGGTTCAACTAGCCGGAAGGGTAAACTGCGGTTCACCCAGCAGAAATTTTTCCTTTGAAATCCATTCCTTTAAAATATTGGCAATCTCTTCGGCCTTTACATGGCTCGAAAGAGGAACCGTCGGCACTTTTTTCCCTTTTATATTTATAAATCCGGTTTTTAACTCTGCATAACTTACCTGGCCGTAGCTCTTTGAAATTCCATTTGGATAATCATTCCCATAGTCAACAATCTGGGTAAATATTTCTTCATCCGATATGCCTGTATATGCCGCCATCTCTTCGTTCAATACAGGAATAGGAATACCAAGCCCCACGTTCAGGGAACAGCCATATCCCTGAAGACCAACACCTACCAGCCAGTTTGGACTCATGTTTTTCAAATCGCCCATAACCCACATAGTCCCAGCAGGGGATATTGGAAGCCCCTTTTCATTTCTTTTTACGGAAGGTTTATGCTGAGTCCCGCTCCAGGTTACATAACCTGTTCCGCCTCCAAGAAATATTCTCGTTCCAATTCCTATTGTTTTATAATAAGGGTCATTGAAAAGAGGGCTGAGTTCGCCGGCCGAACAATAATTCGCATTTCCCGCTCCGGGCTTCAAAGCCCCCATGTAAGTATAGATTATTTTATTTGTAAGGTTGATAGCGCAGTTATAATTCTGATACCCGTTTCTTGGATTACAAAGG
>CAYODW010000070.1:0-13260 GCA_964402865.1 uncultured Desulfonema sp.
TATATTTATCTCGGAACTCCCTCAATCCGAAACTGCAATATAGCAAGCTGAAAGCGATAATTATATATTCGGTTTGATTCCTCCCTTTCAAATGAAAGTAAATAATAACCTCTTTTATATCACCGTGAGAAAACATTCATCTGGGATTTTAACGAACTGCTTAAAATTATTGACAAATAAAGCTTTTTATGGTTCATTAGCCAAACATTTCAAATAGTTTAGGCGACTTCAAAGCAGTCACAGGTTAGCAAGTTTCTTCTCTCAGGCTTTAATATGATAAAGAAGCAGGGAAATGACCGGAACAAAAATACTCAAAACAATTACTCTCAACAACAATAGACCAGCTCCGGTTCTGGTAGTTATACCGTTTTTCGACTATGTTCCGGATCGTCAGGAATCAAATATTTTATACCCATTTTTTGAATCGTGGAAGTCGAGGAATGAAGAATCTGGTCGATGTGCTTTAAGAATGTTATATGGGTTTTTATACTGATCCGTATAATATGTTTATTAAAAAATATATAAATCGTTTAATATGCTTATTTTATAACATATAATAGTATTTTTTGGGCTTAGTTTTAAATCGTTTTATATGGACTGATAATATTTATTTGCGATTTATACGGATCAATCTAAACATTGTTTGGTGATACAAAGGCATGAAAATCAGAGATCTGGGTTTTGACCAATGGTTTGAAGATCATTCTGCTGAGTTCAGCCAGGAGGGTTGCAGCTTTGCCCGCATATCCGCAGTTGACCGCGGCTCGTATCTTATTCGGAACGAATCTGGAGAAGTTCCGGCTGAGCTGACAGGGAAGCTTTCTTATCAGATTGAAAGCCCCATGGATCTACCATGTGTTGGCGATTGGGTGACAGCATACTATTACAACGATGACACGGCAGCCATTATTCACAGAGTGTTTCCGCGAAAGACGTTCCTGCGTCGCAAGTCTGCGGGTAAAAACGTCGACTATCAGATGATTGCAGCCAACATAGATACCGCCTTCATTGTTCAGTCATGCCATTTCGACTTTAATCCACATCGCCTGGATCGTTACCTGGTAATGGCGGCAGACGGACATGTTGAACCGATCGTCATTATCACGAAAACGGATCTGATCCCACGGGACGAATTGGACCAGAAGCTTTCAATAATCTGCTCTGTTGCCAATTTGAGAGTGATTACGCTGAGCAACATCACCGGTATCGGGTTCGATGAGTTCCAACAGACACTCTCCCCTAGCAGGACGTACTGTCTTCTTGGTTCATCGGGTGTCGGGAAGACCACTCTCATCAACCGCCTCATCGGCCGGGAAGCCTTTCACACAAAAGCTGTCAGCGGCACGGGAGAAGGCACCCATACGACATCCCGCCGGCAGCTCATTGTTCTGAGCCAGGATGCGATGCTGATCGATACGCCCGGTTTGCGAGAGTTGGGCATTTTAGGTGCCGGCGATGGGGTCAACGTGGGTTTCGAAGAAATTGCCGCTCTTTCCTCACAATGTTGCTATACGAATTGCAGCCATGAACGCGAGCCCGGCTGTGCCGTCCTAGCCGCGATCGAAAGTGGCGAATTGAATGAAGATCGCTATTCCAGCTATATCAAGCTCAAGAAGGAATCCGAGTTCCATGAGATGTCATACCTGGACAAACGGAAGAAGGACAAGGCTTTCGGGAAATTCATAAAGACTGCAAAAAAACAGATGAAAAACTGATACAAGGGAACCGAACCACAGCATGCAGTCCGACTCTTGCTCCGCACTCGCGGCTGATGCTGGCTGTTAATATATTTAGATCTATAATGCTCATCTCCGATAACTTGCTTCCATTAACTCTTTATCGGTGCAAAACCGCTCGGATAAATTGAGATTTAGATAGGTTCTATTGATAACCGGTTGTTATCCTGACGCTGAATTAAAGCAGGCATGTAAAATAAAATGATTCCCCAAAGGTAGGTCAGATGCTTTAATCATCCGTGCAGCACGTCCATCCATTTTATTGCTTCCGTATTTATTGCGGGAAATGGAGATTACCAGAGCCAACCAAGTATGGGCGGCAGACATAACATATATTCCAATGGCCAGGGGATTTTGTTATCTGGTAGCGATTATGGACTGGGCGAGCCGCAGAGTGTTATCGTGGCGTCTATCGAATACGATGAGCGTTTCATTTTGTACAGAGGCGCTTGAAGAGGCTATAATACGTTTTGGAAAGCCTGATATTTTCAATACCGATCAGGGCAGTCAATTTACCTCCGAGGCATTTACAGGAATTCTTAACAGAAACGGTATTCGGATCAGCATGGATGGCAAAGGGCGGTGGATGGACAATGTATTTATTGAGCGTTTGTGGTGGAGCGTAAAATACGAGGGGGTTTATTTAAAGGCCTATTGTTCAATTGCCGAGGCCAGGCGAGAGATCGGTAACTATTTTGAATTGTATAACTATCGGCGGCGGCATCAAAGCCTTGACAGGAGAACACCGGATGTAGTTTACTGGACTACACTGCCCAAGAAAGAGGCAGCAGCTTAAACAAGAGCAGCTTACCACTTAAAAAACCTCTTTTGCTGTTCAAACAATCCCGGCCACCGCTCTGTTGCTCCACTTAAAGATGAAATGGTTGGTCCTATGTCAAAGAGGATCATGGAAAGTGCTCAAGATCTTGGATACAGCTGGAGGAGGCGCATACCGTGATGCCCGAAGCAAACACCATGGGGCTAGGTGACTTTGATTCGAAGGGCCTTGTGGGAAAGATCGCCCAAATTGCACTTCAAGGAAGGAAGTTCGGTGTCGGCCTCTTGGTGCTGGCGCAGCGCACAGCTACCGAGAGCAAGACCGTCCTAACCCAATGCAATACCATCATCAGCTTCACATGTTACGATGATACTATCTATTACTGCGATGACATGCATCGCAATATTGTTGCGTATGACATGTTAGGCAATTTGCACTTCCCGATTTAGCGGCATTTGCATGGTTTCGTGCAAAAGATGCTTTATGATTGGCCGGCTGTGTGCTACGGTGGCAGGCATCACACGATTGCTGCTCATGGCATACCGTACAGTTTGAGCTTCCGGATTTAGCGCCAACGCCATGAGTCTTTCCCCAATTTGCATAATGGGATCGGGGTTTAACTTCCCGATGACAGACAACACAGCTTTCGTTACGATGACAAGTTGTGCATCGTTCACGGTCCCAGGAACCTTCGATACCATGTGTTTGTGTCCATAAAACAGTATGGGAAGAAGGCTTCTCTTTGGCGTGACATGCATCACAACTTTGTTTCTGGTGGCATATGCTACATACTGCATCTTGAGAATCACCCAATTCCCCGTGACTATGCTTCCAGTTTCCAACATGATTAGCTGGAGGCGTATTACGATCCATTCCACTATGACAGGCATCACACTTTATTGGGGAATTGTGCGCTTTCTGTCTGATTTGCAAAATGTCCACCTGTTTTATTTTAGAATCGCCTTCTTTTATTATGTTATCATGGCATTCCAGACAGGAATTCTTAAGTTGTGTAGTATGTTTGAATATACCTTTGTAGGCAGAATCTGTTTTCTCTTTTCCGATTTCATCAAAATCAGTTTCACGATGGCAAACGCCACAGGTATCGGCACTCGGTTTCTTGTTTTCGATAAGTTCACGGTGGCAACTAATGCAATTATCATGCTCCGGCCGGATAAATGCGGATTCCTTATGCTGATGGCAGTCGGTGCAGGATAGTTTTTGCTCCTGCACATGAAGGGCATGGTTGAAGCGTAGGCCATATTTTTCTTCTTTACATCCTGCCGGCATACTAAAGATAACAAGGCTCAATATAATGCTGAGATTTTTCATAAAATTCAGATCCCGTTTTTTTAATAGTCTGCTCTTCTGTTTATTGCGCCTTTTTATCATTTGTTTTCTGCCGGTTTTTTTGAACGTGGGCCGTAAGTGCCGAGTGTATCAAACCGAAAAACTATCTCAGCGCAAACCCTATATATATTATTGTCCACCTCTGAATTTTGCTCCATTTCACCCTTTAACTTCAAATCCAAATAATCGTTCCATCGATATCGTACACTGGTAAAAAAGGTACGGCTATCAGGTGCAAATTCGCTGACAACCTCTCTGGCATCCTCTCCTAATGTTTGAGCAAGCAGTGGAGAGGTTTCAATAAAACGCTGATACTTGTATACTGCATAGCTGCTTCCCGCTGAGATCTGCCATGGATCTTTACGGTATGCAATTTGTCCAGTAATTCCGTAGAACTGATCTCCATGTGTGATATCCCATTTTTCACCGCTTATGGAAAAGTCCCAGGCGCTTGAAGGAGAATACGTAAGTGAAAGATCATAATGCTGATAGTCACGGTTTGACCCTGTGTTATTTCTACCGGTAACTTTGCGCCAGGTTACTCCTGTTGAAAGTAAAACCGAAGATAATGGGAACCAGTTTACGCGGCCACTCATCATTGCATAAGGTTCCCGGGCGCCATAGATTAGAAAAAGCGGTGAGTTAAAAGTTGTTGCTTCTCCCAGTTTTGCTCCATGGCGCAATACCATCGATAAATCAAGATCCCGCAACCGGTTATTATAACTAAAGTCGAGTGTCGTATCAGTGTAGCGGCCGTTTAAAAACCTAAAACGGCCATGTGTCGCAATGTTCTTCTCTTGCCAATACTGCCAGGCATTCAATGATATCCGGCTGTCTTGCTTGTCATTGTAATTGTCATAATACAAAACATAATCTATACGACTTCTATTCGACCGCCAGGGTTTTATTGTCAACGCACCCCCGGCGCTCCAGTCGCCGTCAGCCTCTCCATAAAAGCTCACTGGGTTACCGTAAAATATTTGCAGTTCGGCAGGCAGCCTGGTGGAAAGGCGGACCAGACCTCCATCTACATATGAACCTCCACCCCAATCAATATATTGCCTCCCAAGTCTCAGTCCAAAGAGCTTATCTCGTGTATGGATATCTCCGTGAAGTTGATACAGTTCTAAGTCCGACTTTAAATCATTGCTGCCGACAAAAATATTGTCTGCATAAGATAACGGAGTTTTATCTAAATCTTTGTGGAAAAGCCCTGAAAAGTAAAAATCTGTTGTGCCGGCAAGATAATCATTTACACCGATATGCCAGTAATCATAAAAATCGCTGTCTTTATAGCTTCCGGAAGATTTATATCTGTAATATGCTCTGTTTTCAATAAATAGGGAACTATCTCCCAGCGGCTTAAGAAAATATTGATTATCTGCTGTCCAGCCCTGTATAGATGATAGACATAATAAATATATTATTGTAATTAAGGCAAGCACAAATTGACAGATAATATTGAAAAAACAATTTGTTGATATATTCGGCACTCATATCTCCTGTTAATTTTTGTTTCAGAACTTCTTGAGCAATATACATGCCACAAAATATTAAGACCCGATCAGGGGATAGGGGATAAGAATTTCCTTTTTGTGACTTGATGTATCTCAAAAATCGCCTTGCATGTCAAGTTTTAACAGGCACTTTATATTTTGTTACCATGGAAGATTTTACTTTTTTGAAAAATGGAGATTTGTTATGTTAAAAATATATTTATCGGAAAAAGCTTAATTTATATATTTATTGTTATGGAGATCACAAGACATGAGAAGTGAATCGTGGATATTGTCGCGTTTCTGAAATTGAGGACGGCTTTCATATGATACTTCTTCAAAAATGGTGTTAAGTCATTTGAAGAAATCAAGTCCGCCATTGAGACCGGAGTGGAGCCATATGTCCTGCCGTATAGCGAAAATGGTGAGCCACCATTTTTAGTGGAATGTATGGACGCTGAGCAAGCGATAGACAAGGTTGGCCATGCCTGCATATCCATGCTCTCATCTTCACTTCATTTGTTCTTAAAAACTTGGGTCAGCAGACTGGAAGATGAATTAGGAATTAACTTTACTGTAGATTTCAAAAAGCGCGGGTGGTTCAACGGCTACCGGGAGATATTCACAATAATGGAGTTCCCGTTAAATGAGTGTGCGGCCAATTATGATATCGTAGAGCAAATCACTTTGGCTCGAAATCGAGTACAACATCCGGAGGACCTCACCGACTTGCGGATCACACACTCTGAGACCGACCTCAGAAAGTTCCCAAGAGCGTTCTTTGTGAGCGAAGCTGAAATGAAAATAGCAGTCCGTGACAATGATGACAGTTCGGCATGGTGGTTGAGACCCGCGATAAAGTCGGAAAGAGATAAGGTTCTTTCTGCTATTGATCAGGTTGAGGCGATTTGCTCATGGCTTGAGAAAGAATACTGGGAAGGCGTCCATAACCATAGCCTTCAGGGGATCGTGGCAAAAAGTGGCCACTCCCGCTGAGCCGTATATTAGATAAATTATTTCGAACGGGAATCTTCAATTCTTTTCTCTTATCCATTTCATGTAGTAGTAAGTGTTGCCCAGAAAAGTTTATGCAACTGGGCTTTGCCGGCTTATTTTGTTTACGAACTCCTATAAAGGTTATTTCGTTAACGGTATATCAAGTGTGTCCTTTTAAAATAACGCTTCATCAATAAAATGATGATCATCTCCAAATTAGTTGGTGATTCTATGAGGATTTGAGGGGCCAAGCTCAAGGGAATCAGGGTATTGTGCTTAGGGCATACAAAAATTTATGCCGCAAAAGAAATTCCGCAGATTGACACCTAAGATCGCACAAAAGGTCCATTTCCGGATGGACACCAAATAATTTTTTGCAAGCGCAGTTTATATTTGCTATAGACAACAAAACAGTTGACTGTGGCCAAAAAGAAAACAATATGAAATAATCTTACCTTCAAAAAGCAGCCCGAAAAAAGGAACATAAGAAGAGGATTTATATGGCGATAAAAAAGGAATTACTTGAAATACTGGCTTGCCCGAAATGCAAAGGGGATATTTATTTAAACAATACAGGAGACGGGCTTATCTGTGACAAATGCAGACTTGTGTATGAAATCAGAGATGATATACCTATTATGCTTATTGATGAGGCAAAACCGATTTAGTTTTTTTACAGAAACGACCCTTTAGGGTAATTTTGGCGAAAATTTTAGGGATTTCTTGTGCGGCGCACATTGCCGGCACCTCCGATCATTCCGCTGTTAAAAATTCGTTTCCGGACCAGACTATTTAGATAATAAAATGAGAAATGCATGAGTGTTATACGGCCTCCAAAACCTGCAAAACTTGTTACAGGTGTATTTCTTAAAGATAGGAGCATGCTTGAAGCACTGATAAATGAACTGAAAGAAAGATTGGGCCCGATTGACACCATCAGCCAATGGTTTCCTTTTGATTTTACCTCTTATTATGAGCCTGAAATGGGTTCTCCTCTTTTCAGGAGAATGTTTGCTTATAAAAATCTTATCGAGCAGACGGATCTGGCCGGGATAAAAAATATTACAAATGATATTGAATTGAAATATTCAAAAAAAGGGAAAAGAACTGTTAATATTGATCCGGGATACATGCTTTGCGAGCGTTTTGTTCTCGCAACAGGAAAGAATTATACTCATAGAATATATATCGGAGATGGCATTTATGCCGACTTGACCCTGATTTACCAGAAAAGCGGTTTTGAAAAATTGCCCTGGACATACCCTGATTATTATAATGAAAAAATGCTTTCATATTTGAAAACTGTTCGTGAAAAATATATGGTTGATCTTAAGCGGGATACAAAAAAATGATTAAAAGCATGACCAGTTTTGCCCGGTCCGAAAAAGAAAACGAACGCATTTCAGTTATGACTGAAGTCCGATCATACAACAGCAAGTACCTTGATTTAAATTTGCGCATACCGCATGATTACCTCTGCTTTGAGGAAAGAATCAAGGGCCTTTTTACAGGCAAAATATCAAGAGGCCGCATAGAGGTTAAGATTGAATTAAGAGATAAAAACAACAGAATCAGAGAATTTGAAATAGATGAAGAGAAAGCAACGGCATACTACAATGCACTTATGCGCCTTAAAGGGATATTGCAAATAAGCGCGGAAATACCTATTGAAATTATTGCCGGGGCTGAAGGTGTCATAAAACCGGCAGAGATTGATACAGATACTGAATCTGAGTGGCCTTTAATCAGCGATTGTTTAAATGAGGCCATGGATCGGATAGATGAAATGAGAATAAAAGAGGGGGAGTATATTACCAGGGATTTTATAAACCGCTTCGATAATATCGGCAAATCTTTGAGCATGATTGAAGAAGAGTCCCGCGACCTTCCAATCTATTATCAGGAGAGGCTTAAAGAGCGAATATCAGCATTAACGAGGGATACCGTTGGGCTGGATGCCGTAAGGATTGCCCAGGAGGCGGCATTTCTTGCTGACAGATGTGACATATCGGAAGAAATAGTCAGGGCACGAAGCCATATCAGCCAGTTTTATCTGATAATGAATTCAGGTGAGCCTGCCGGAAGAAAGATGAATTTCCTTTTGCAGGAGTTAAACCGGGAATTCAATACAATTGGCTCAAAAACAGAAAAAGCTATTGTCTCCCATACTGTTGTGGATGTTAAATCGGAAATAGAAAAGATACGGGAGCAGGTTCAAAATATTGAATAAAAAAATTTATCTGTCGGGGGTATAATGGAACAGACTCTGTTGAATATCGGTTTTGGCAGTTCAGTAGTTGCCGAGCGCATTGTTGCAATAATATCGCCGAATTCGGCTCCAATGAAGCGACTTAAGGATGATGCTAAAGAAGAAAAGCGTCTCGTAGATGCAACTTACGGGCGAAAGACAAGGGCAATCATAGTCATGGACAGTAACCACATAGTTCTTTCATCCTTTCAGTCTGAAACATTATCCCAGCGATATGCCGCACTAAAGGAATCGAAGTAAACGGCCATGACTTCAGATGCTGATATTACAGAAGGTAAGAATTATAAAACGGCTGAACCTGAAAGAGGCCGTCTATTTATAATTTCCGCGCCATCGGGGGCAGGAAAAACGACCCTTTGCGGCGCGTTGATGAAGCATTTTGATGGTATGCTATATTCAATATCTTACACTACAAGAGAGCCCCGCAAGGGAGAAAAGGATGGTGTGGATTACCACTTCATATCAAAGGATTATTTTGAAAAACAGATTGATGCCGGTTCGTGGGCCGAATGGGCCGAAGTTCACGGGAATTATTACGGAACATCAGCCGTATTTTTAGACGAAGCTCTTGCTTCCGGAAACGACATACTTCTTGATATTGATGTTGAGGGCACCAAACAGATTATCGGACGATATCCGGATAGTATTACAATATTTATCATGCCGCCCTCTATTGATATTCTCAGATTCCGAATGGAGTCAAGAGGAGCAGACAGCAAAGAGGTAATAGAAAGGCGTATGACAAATGCGGAAAAGGAAATATCCCAAAGAAGTATTTACAAACATGTAATTGTTAATGATGACCTTCCGAAAGCGGTTGCAGAGCTTATTTTAACTGTAGAGAAGTATCGTAAAGGTATGAGGCATCAGGCGAAAGCCGAATATCGAATATCGGACATCGAATATCGAAGAGCGGAAAGCGAACTGTGAACAGTGAATGGTTAAAAGTGAAAAGTGAAAAAAAGCAGCAAAGGGGCAGAAGCACAAAGGGAATATGAAAAGTCGAAATTCGAAGTACGAAATTCGAAGTACTAACCCAGATGTCCGAAGTACGGATCGCTATGAAGACTGAGATTCTGTATGGATTCAATCCTGTTTTTGAAGCCCTTAAGGCAGGCAGGAGGGAATTCTCTGAGATTTATATTGTTAATGAAAAGGATTCAAAACGCTTTGAGAGAATGTCCGGAATGGTTCAGGAAAGGAATATTCCCCTCAAAATGCTTAACTCTCCACAACTGCGGAAAATTACAGGCTCTGATTCTCACCAGGGTATCGGGGCAAGAGTAGGTGAATACCCGTTTGCTCCATTTGAAGATATTTTGGATAATATAAACCCCGGTAATAATGATTTTCTGCTCCTGCTGGATAATGTTGTTGATCCCCATAACCTCGGCGCCCTTGCACGAACTGCTCTTTGCGTTGGAGTCCGGGCTATAATAATTACAAAGGACCGGTCTGCTTCTCCTACCCCCGCTGTTTCAAAAGCATCGGCGGGCGCTCTCGAACATGTGATACTGTGCAGGGTTACCAACATGGTTGGTGCAATAAAGGAGATCAAGGATAAAGGCTTTTGGGTTGTGGGAATGGATGCGGGAGCTGATAGGCCGGTATTCAGCTGTCAGCTCGGAGAGCAGCTTGCTATAGTTATCGGTGGCGAAGGAAAAGGAATTCGTCCGCTTGTGAAAACAAACTGTGATTTTCTTGTTTCAATCCCGCAAAAAGGAAGCGTAAGCTCCCTTAACGCTTCAGTTGCTGGCGCTGTTGTTATGTACGAAGCATTCAGGCAGCGAAACTATTGAGGAGCAATAGGGCGAGAATAGTTGATCGTGGATAGTGAATCGTAAGTTGTAGATCGTAGATCGTGAATCGCAGATCGAACAAAAAGTCATGAACGACGAGCAACGAACGACAAACGACTAATAACGAATCACTATCAACAAACTTCGATGTACGATATGCGATATTCGATGTACGGTATTTGAAGTACGAACCAGGAACCAAAGGGGCAAAGAGAGGAAGAGGATAAATGGGAGGATTTAAAATTACTTTTAATGATGATGGTATTTTGAATGTTCCGGATTTCCCGGTTATTCCATTTATTGAAGGGGATGGAACAGGGCCGGATATATGGAAAGCATCAAGGATGGTTATGGATGGAGCAGTTGCCAGGGCTTATAAAGGCAATAAAGGTATTAAGTGGTTAGAGGTTCTGGCCGGCGAAAAGGCCTTCAAGAAAACAGGGAAGTGGCTTCCTGCAGAAACTCTGAAGTCTATCAGGGAACATGTGGTTGCAATAAAGGGCCCCATGACAACTCCGGTAGGTAAAGGTATAAGAAGCGTAAATGTGGCTTTGCGGCAAAAGCTTGATCTTTATTCATGCGTCCGCCCGGTGAAATACATAGATCATGTCCCGAGTCCCATGAAGCAACCCGAGAATGTTGATATTGTAATTTTCCGCGAAAATACTGAAGATGTTTATGCAGGCATAGAATGGGAAGCCGGAAGTGACGAAGTAACGAAGATAAGATTGTTCCTGGAAAAGAATATGGGAATTTTCCTGCCGGAAGATGCCGGTATCGGGATAAAATCTATAAGCGAGAAAAACAGTAAACGTCTTGTTGCAAGCGCTATCCGTCATGCTCTTGAAACCGGCCGCTCGAGTGTGACCCTTATGCACAAGGGGAATATAATGAAATTCACCGAAGGTGCATTTTGCAAATGGGGTTACGAAGTTGCAAAGGAAAAATTTGGTGCCAAAACAATAACAGAGCAGGAACTTTATGATAAATACAATGGAGAGAAACCTGAAGGGAAAGTCGTAATTAAAGACCGTATAGCGGATATGCTTTTTCAACAGACGCTTCTCCGTCCTGAGGAGTATCATGTTATTGCAACTCCTAACTTGAATGGTGACTATCTTTCCGATGCCCTTGCGGCACAGGTCGGCGGACTCGGTATGGCGCCTGGAGCCAATATCGGAGATGCCTGCGCCGTTTTTGAAGCAACTCACGGTACAGCGCCCAAATATGCCGGGAAGGATATGGTAAATCCGGGTTCTCTTCTCCTGTCAGGGGCAATGATGTTCGATTTTATGGGGTGGAAAGAATCAGCGGAACTGGTAAGAGCCGGGTTGCATTCAGCCATAAAGGATGGAATTGTTACATATGATCTTGCGCGACAGATAAAAGGCGCAAAAGAGGTTAAGTGTTCAGAATTTGCAATGGCGATTGTTGAAAAAATAGGCGAGCTTTAAAATGCTTTTTCTCAGGCTGGTCAGGATCTTAAAAGAGGCGCTTTTCCCTTCAAAATGCATGGGATGCGGCTCTTTTTTTCACCCTCCAGGGGATGCCGTGAAAAGAGATGATTCTTCTTCTGAAGCATATGAATTGGATGCCATGACATTTGAAAAAGTGATGGCCCCCTTTCTATGCTCAGACTGCCTTTGCAATTTTCTGCCTGTTGGATCTCCTTTATGTTCTGTCTGCGGATTTGTTTTCAAAAGCCGCGAAGGAAATGATCATGTCTGCGGAAACTGCATAGAGCACCCGAAGCTCTTCGGAAAAGCACGCGCGCTCGGCATTTACGACAAGACATTAATGGAGATAATTCATTCCTTTAAGTATAAGGAAAAACTCCAGCTTGCGAGGCCACTTGAAGAGCTCCTTTTTTCCGTATTTGCGCGGAACTGGAATATAAATGATTTTGACCTTGTTGTGCCTGTGCCTCTTCATGTTAAACGTATCAGGAAGAGGGGTTTTAATCAGGCTTACTATCTTGTAAGAGGTTGGCCCGAAATCGCCGGAAAGTTCAAATCCTGTAATTTTGATATAGGGCAGGATGCTGTTCACCGAACAGTTTGGACAGAGCCGCAGACAGGGCTGGGCCGGAAGAAAAGAATGGAAAATATAAGGGGCGCCTTTTCTGTTGGCGATGAATTCAAAGTTAAAGGCAAAAGAGTCCTGCTTGTTGATGATGTTTATACCACGGGAGCAACGGTCAACGAGTGCGCAAAGGCGATTTTAGGAGGCGGCGCGGTTAGTGTTGATGTGCTGACTCTTGCGAGAGCGGTGTGAAATATAGTGAACAGTGAAAAGCGAATAGTTAAAAGTGAATAAAATATTGACACATGAAGAGATCGTAAGGGAGGCAGGCCGTCTGAAGAAGGCCGGTAAACGCATAGTTTTTACCAATGGATGCTTTGACATCCTGCATGCCGGGCATGTCAGATACCTTGCTGCCGCGCGGGCGGAAGGTGACGTTCTTGTGGTGGGTTTGAATTCTGATAAATCGGTAAAAATGATAAAGGATGAAAAAAGGCCTATAGTTACTCAAACGCAAAGGGCCGAAGTGCTGTCAGCTCTTTCAAGCGTTGATTTTATCATTCTGTTTGATGATCCTGATCCATTGAAACTTATTCAGGATGTCAGGCCCGATGTTCTTGTTAAGGGTGGTGATTGGGAGGAAAAAGATATTATCGGAGCCGGTTTTGTCAGGGCAAACGGCGGAAAGGTCGTAAGGGTTTCTGTTGTGCAGGACATATCGACTTCTCTTATAATAAGGCGGATAGTGGAATTATACAGTTAGTTTCCATCCGGAAATGGCCCTTTTGTGCGATCTCTGTGTCAATCTGCGGGA
>CAYODW010000071.1:0-10219 GCA_964402865.1 uncultured Desulfonema sp.
TATTTTTGCCTGAAGATTCATGGGCATATCTCCGATTTCATCAAGAAATACGGTTCCCTCATGCGCCTGTTCAATCTTTCCAACCCTGCGGTGTGCCGCTCCTGTGAAGGCTCCTTTTTCATAACCAAACAGTTCACTTTCAAGGAGAGTTTCCGGAATAGCCACGCAGTTTATAACCAGAAAAGGTTTATCAGCTCTAAGGCTGTGCTGATAAATCGCCCTTGCAACAAGTTCTTTACCGGTTCCTGATTCGCCACGTATCAGAACAGTGGCGTCGGTCGGAGATACCCTGCCGATAGCCTTATAGATTTCCTGCATCTCTGTGCTTCTGCCGATAATAGCATCCCTCGAGGATTCTTCAGAAATTGTATCAATATCAACGGGAGAGCGCATGAAACGGCTTGCGTTAAGAGCCAGCCTGATAAGCTCCAGCATATCCGGAATATCAAAAGGTTTGAGAATATAATCGAATGCCCCGAGCTTTGTGGTTTCTATAGCGGTTTCAGTAGTTCCGTATGCTGTCATTATTATTACGGGAAGTTTAGGCTCGATTTCGTGTATTCTCTTGAATGTTTCAATTCCGTTCATGCCGGGAAGCCTGATATCCAAGATTACAAGATCCAGGGATTCATTTTTAACAATGTTCAGTCCTGCTTCACCGGATGCAGCGCTTTCGACCTTATAGCCTTCTTCGGCTAAAAGCTTTTTGAAGCTGTTTCTGAGCTGATCGTCGTCGTCAATGATGAGAATAGAGTTCAAGCTGACTTTTCCTTATTGTTTTTATCATTTGAAGGAAGGGTTATTATGAATGTTGTGCCTTCCCCTTCTTTTGATTTGATATCGATGCGGCCCTTGTGTTCTTCTATAATACGGGCGACAATACTGAGTCCTAAGCCTGTCCCTTCTTCTTTGGTTGTGAAGAAGGGTTCCATAACTTTGTCTATTACGGATTCCGGTATTCCGGGCCCATTGTCGCTTATTTCAAGGATTACTGCTTTACCGAGATGCTTATCGACAGCCTCTTTTTCATTTATGGTGATAATTCCTCCCCGCACCATTGCTTCGCAGGCATTAACAATCAGGTTAACTAGAACCTCTTTTAACTGTTCCGGATCGGCGTTTATTTCAGAAAGAGGTTTATTGCGGATGACCTCGACAGTGACATCATACGATTTCAGACGATGCACAAGAAGCTGAAGGGCAAGATCAACAACAACCGAAGGGCTTATTTCCTGAATCTTCAGCTTGGGCGGCCTGGAAAACTCCAGGAAATTCTGGACTATTGTATCAATATGCTTTATCTCTTCTGAAATAACCTTTATATCGTCCATTTGGGTTTCAGCCATATTTTGAGAACGCCCTAAAGAAAAAAGGCGCATTTTTACAGATGTAAAGGGATTCCGTATGCTGTGTGCCATGCCGGCAGCAAGTTTTCCGACAAGCGCCATTTTTTCCGCCTGCTGGAGATGTTCACGGCTCTTTTCGAGCTCTGTATGTGTATGATCGACATCACTTATTAATCCTCTTACACTCTCGGCAAGCGCCTTTATTTCATCT
Organism: uncultured Desulfonema sp.; assembly: GCA_964402865.1. Classification (GTDB taxonomy): domain Bacteria; phylum Desulfobacterota; class Desulfobacteria; order Desulfobacterales; family RPRI01; genus RPRI01. The sequence goes on from CAYODW010000071.1 coordinate 1,558, forward strand.
TTCGTATAAGCTGAACCGTCTGTTGCATCTGACCTTCCTTCACGACCTGCTTCAATTATGAGACTGTGGATCGGCCTTAGAATGTTGTTAGCAATTACAAAAGCCATCACCATAGCAAGAACCGTTATAATCAGGAAGCCTGTTATGGAAAAAAAACGGAGGTTTACAGCCTCGTTATGACTTTTCTCCTTGGCATTGATTATTCTCATTTTGTGGATATTTTTGTATTCATTACAAAGATTAAGAATAGCAGAAAACTGTTTTCTGACTTCTCTGTGAAGTTTTGCGCCTTTTTCAGATTCACCGGCTTTATAATAGGCGATAACTCTGTCTTTTAATTCAATATAAACATTATACTCTTTTTCAATATTGTTGATTATTTTCTTCCGGGATTCATCTTCTGATAGCTTTTTAGTATCATCTAGTATCTGCTTGAAGATCTGCCTGTATTCTCCGAGCTGCCTGAGCCAGTCCGGATCCTTGTCCAGAAAATAGTATGTCACAAAGCCCTTCTGATTGACTATAGCAGATTCAAGCGCCTCTGCGGACTGAAAAGCCTCGATATCTCTTTCAATGAGAGAATTTAGAACTCCCTCAATCTGATATGTATACCAGAACATCACGCCTGCACCCAGAAGGGTAACAAAAACGAAGCCGGTCAAAATAAGGTAAATTTTTAAACGAAGGCTTACAAGTTTTTTCATTTGCCGATGCTATACTATAAATTATTAAATCAGGCAATTTGTTTCAGCAACTATTTGTTATGTTGACACAACAAGCTGCTGTGATACGATATGAAATATAAAAAAAATGGAATAAAATCCGGACAGAATAAAGATTGGAAAAATAATTTGCTGGTCGGGGCGAGAGGATTTGAACCTCCGACCCCTTGAACCCCATTCAAGTGCGCTACCAGGCTGCGCCACGCCCCGACACAGGCTTTTTCACCTAACACTTTGGGTTTGCCATGTCAAGATATGAATGATAACAATAACGGGGGACACGTAATAAGTAGAAATATACTCGAAAACTTTTTTTATTGAAGCCGTGAGGAACTTGATGTGGATATAAGAAAGAGAAAGCTATTAGTACCGGCAAAACTTAAGCCTGAAGATACAATCGGAATAGCCGCGCCCGGAAGCCCTTTTAATTTAAAGGAATTCAAAATGGGTGTTTCAGTGCTACAATCCATGGGATTTAAAATATATTGCCCTGAAGGCATTTTTGATAAAAACGGTTATCTGGCCGGGGGTGACGAAAGCAGGGCTGCTGTTTTGAATGATCTTTTTGCTGACAGAAGAATAAAAGCTATTCATTGTGCCAGGGGCGGTTTTGGGTCGATGAGGATATTATCTTTATTGGATTATGATATTATATGCAAAAATCCGAAAATCTTCGTCGGATATAGTGATGCAACGGCTCTATTATCTTCCCTTTATGAAAAATGCCGCCTTGTCACTTTTCATGGGCCTATGGTAACAAATCTTTCAGAAGCTTCAAATAAAACAAAGCTTGCCATGTTTTCAGCACTTACCGGCAGTTCGGATTTTGAGATTAAACTAAAAAATGGGTTTAGTATAAAAACTGGAATTGCATCAGGTACTCTGCTTGGTGGTAATCTTGCAACGCTTTGTCATCTTATCGGGACATCCTTTTTACCAAGTTACAGGGGACACATTCTTTTTATAGAAGAAAGAGGAGAGGCTCTTTACCGGATTGACAGAATGTTAACCCAGATGAAGCTTGCAGGTTGTTTTGATGGTCTTGCAGGATTGCTGATGGGTTCTTTTACAGACTGTGGTCCGGCAAAAGAGATATATAAAGTTGTGGCAGAAGTATTTGATGAAATGGATATTCCTATTCTTGCGGGATTTAACGGAGGTCACGGGAAAGAAAATATTGCGATTCCATTCGGGATTGAAACAACGATTGACGCCGGTCGCAAGAATATTTCTTTTAAATGGCAAAAAAACGGTTAAATCCCGATACTGTATAATTCATGTTTAAGAGCCATGCATAATATAATTTTGGAACAGGTTGAAAAAACTATGACGCAGGCTGTTCGGGAGAATATATTTCCGGGCGGAGTGCTTATAGTCTCTGTTAAAGGCTCTGTCATTTTTGATAATGCATTCGGTTCAGCAAACGTTATTTCAGGTAAAAGGATGACACAAGATACGATTTTTGATCTTGCATCTCTTACCAAACCGCTTGCCACTACACTTGCAGTCATGAAACTTGTTCATAAAGGAAAGCTTCATACAGGTAGCAGCCTGGGATCAATTCTGCCTCAATGCAGGAATACGGATAAAGAAGCGATAGAGATAAGGCATCTGCTTTGCCATAATTCAGGCCTGCCTGATTACCGTCCATATTATTTAATCATGAAAGATATTCCTCAAGATAACAGGCAGGATGCTTTAAGGAATATGCTTGTAAAAGAGCCTCTTATCAGTACTCCAGGTGAAAAGACTTTATACAGTGATCTCGGATTCATGATATTAAGATGGGTTGTTGAAACTGTTTCAAACCGACGTCTTGATATTTTTGTGACAGATGAAATATACGAACCACTCGGTCTGAAAAACCTTTTTTTTGTTGATCTGAATCCGGAATATAAAAGCAGAAAGACCGGAAACATGGTGTTTGCCGCCACAGAAATATGTCCGTGGCGAAACATGCTGCTTGAGGGTGTCGTAGATGATGAGAATGCTTACTCAGCAGGAGGAATTGAAGGTCACGCAGGCCTTTTTGGAACAGCACAAGATGTAAATTCTCTTTTGACAAAACTGCTTTTTATATTTCACGGAATATCCGACGACTCTTTATTTGCCCCGGAACTTGTCAGAACTTTTTTTGGTCGGCAGGAAGGAACAGATTGGGCACTTGGTTTTGATACACCTTCTTTGGCCGGTTCAAGCTGCGGCAGATATTTTTCCCTGAAGAGCGTCGGGCATCTTGGTTTTACAGGAACTTCTTTCTGGATGGATCTTGACAGATTCGTTTCAGTGATATTACTTGCGAACCGTGTTCATCCATCAAGGGATAATATGAAAATCAAAGAATTCAGGCCGGTTTTGCATGATGCAGTAATGAGAGACCTTCTTGACAAAGAAATTATATAGTTCTTTCCGTTCTGCCTGAAAAGGATTTGCAATCATATATTTTTTATAAACCGAATAGATTCCCCTTGTAATGAAGATGCATTTCTGGTAGCGGAACTATTGATTTGTTCCGGCAAATTTACAGAGGGATTATTATAAATAGAATAAACCGCATTTTTATATATATTTCGAGGCAACATGAATCTTTTTGTTAATGGAATATTGGGAGCCTTTTCAAGCGACCTTGCAATTGACCTTGGTACTGCAAATACACTCATTTTTGTTAAGGGTAAGGGAATAGTTCTAAATGAACCGTCTGTTGTCGCTGTCAGTGGGGATGGCCGATCAAAAAACCGTGTTCTTGCAGTAGGTGTTGAGGCTAAAAATATGCTTGGAAGAACACCAGGCAATATAGTTGCCGTTCGTCCAATGCGCGACGGTGTAATAGCGGATTTTGAAGTTACCGAGGCAATGCTTCGCCATTTTATACACAAGGTTCACAACAGGCGCGCTTTTGTCAGGCCGAGGATTATAATTGCGGTACCATCAGGAATTACACAGGTTGAAAAGCGTGCCGTCAGAGAATCTGCAGAATCAGCGGGAGCCCGTGAGGTCTTTCTTATTGAAGAACCGATGGCAGCTGCAATAGGAGCCGGGTTGCCCATATCGGAGCCTATCTGTAACATGGTAGTTGATATCGGAGGTGGTACAACCGAAGTCGCCGTAATATCTCTGGCCGGAATCGTTTACAGTCGATCAGTCAGGGTGGCCGGAGATAAGATGGATTCTGCAATAATACAATATATAAAAAGGAAGTATAATCTGCTTATAGGTGAAAGATCTTCCGAAATAATAAAAACTGCAATAGGCAACGCATACCCGGATCCCGAAGATCTTGAGACAATTGAGGTAAAAGGAAGGGATCTGGCATCAGGAATTCCGAAAATTCTGTCTATCGATTCAGAAGAGATCCGGCTCGCAATTTCGGAACAGATCGATACGATTGTTGAAACCGTGAAGATAGCTCTGGAGCATACACCTCCTGAACTTGCTTCCGATATCGTTGACAGGGGAATTGTGCTGACCGGCGGAGGCGCATTGTTGAAGAATCTGGACAAACTCCTTAGAGAAGAGACGGGTCTTCCTATATCAATTGCCGAAGATCCTCTCTCTGCGGTTGCTCGTGGCGCTGGAAGTGCACTGGATAGTATTGAAATCCTAAAAAAGATTGTAGTATCTTAATTTCATGTTTTCTAAAAAGACAGTGATTATTGCCGGGATAATAATTCTTGTCTCTGTCAATATTCTTTTCCTCTCTGTTTCAAGCAAATACCGTTATACAGATTACAGTTCCGGACGGGTTATCTTGAATGTTATAGCTCCGTTTCAGGATGTCATAACCAATACAATGCGTTTCGCGAAAAATGTGTGGCGCCATTATTTTTTTCTTGTGTCGGCAGCAAAGGAAAATGATAATCTTAGGAAGGAGTTGAGCAGGTATATTCAGAAGAGCAACGAATATAATGAGATCGAGCTTTCAAATATCAGGCTGCGCAATTTGTTCGATTTCCGGCAAAGCGTTGCCGGTCAGGTGGTTGCAGCCGAAGTTATCGCTGTAGATCCTTCCCGGTATTACAGAACAATAGTCATAAACAAGGGTAAAGCTGACGGTATCAGGAAGGGAATGCCGGTGGTAATTCCTGAAGGTATAGTAGGCCAGGTGATTGATACCGGCAACAACTATTCCAGAGTATTGCTTATTATTGACCGGAACAGTGCCGTTGATGCTCTTGTTCAGGGAAACAGGGCGCGTGGAATTGTTAAAGGCGTATCTTCAGACAAATGTATTCTTAAATATGTTGTGCGGAGGCATGATATCGTTCCAGGTGATATGATTCTTACTTCTGGATTTGACGGAGTTTTCCCCAAGGGGTTTCCTGTCGGTTTCGTTGAGAAAATATCCAAGGGCGGTTCGGGCCTTTTTCATGAAATTGAGATTACTCCATACGCTGATTTTGAAAAAATAGAAGAAGTATTGATATTGAAAAGCTTACCGATAAACAATTAAAGCTCTCCGCAGCTAAGCAGACAAAAAGAAACAATGAACTATCTCTTATACGTTTTTTCATGCTTTTTTTTAATATTGATTCAAACAACGGTGATTCACGATTTACCGCTGTTTAAAGGGTTTTATGACCTTTTGATTGTTGTTGTAATATTCCTCGGGCTATACCGTAGTTTACGGGAAAGCATACCGGTAATCCTGATTGCCGGATTTATAATGGACAATCTATACAATGGCCCATTCGGTCTCTATCTGACCGTATATTTATGGTTATATGCATGTATCAGATGGTCTTCGGTATATTTTAATGTAAGAAGCATATTGTTTCTTGCATTCATTGTTCCGGCGGGCGTGTTGTTCGAACATATTATATTCCTTGGATCTTTTGCCATGTTTAATTCAGGCTCCTTCCAAAATTCGGGCATTTACAGCGTTGTTGCAAAACAGATATTATGGGCAGCGATTACGGGGCCTGCACTTATAATGCTTTTGAACTTTTCACACAGCACCTGGAGCAGGTTGTTAAACATGCAGGTTTCAGTGCAAAAAGGGCAATGACGTTGCTTTTAAAAAACGATGCGTAAATTCATCAGAACTACCGACAGCGAATGGTTCAGGGTTCGTTTATCAGTGGTAATGTCTCTTGTTACCGCTGCATTTGTCGTTCTTTTCTTACGGTTGTTTTTCCTTCAGATTCTGGAGGGCGGAGATTTCAGGCGGCTTTCTGAAAACAATTGTATAAGATTGCAAGCAATCCTGCCCCAGCGCGGTTTTGTTTTCGACCGCAACGGAGCATTGCTTGTAGATAACCGCCCTTCATTTGATCTGAGTATAATCCCGAATGATGCCAAGCCCGTTGAGCCAGTGATTGAGATTCTTGCCCGGTACCTGAATGATCCTGTCGAGGAACTTATGGCAAAGGTCAGAAATATAAAGGGGGCGTATTCATTCAGGCCCGCCATACTGAAACAGGATATCGGAAGGAATGCTCTTGCATTGGTTGAAGCGCATAAATATAACCTCCCAGGAATTTCAGTGGATGTCCAGCCAAGAAGATATTATTTGCATCGGAACAGCGCTGCTCACCTGATAGGATATTTGAGTGAAATAAATTCGAGCGAGCTTAAGGGGGGAAAATATCCTGAATATAAACAAGGCGATTTTGTGGGCAAGTTCGGAATAGAAAGAGAATTTGAAAAATATTTAAAGGGGAAGCGGGGCGGACGTCAGGTTGAAGTGAATGCGGCGGGTCAGGTTGTCAGGGTTTTAGAAAATATTAATTCAGAACCCGGAAATAACATATATCTTACAATTGATCAGCGGCTTCAACTGAAGGCAGAAGAGCTTTTAAAAGATAAAGCCGGAGCTGTTATCGCCATGGAACCTTCTTCAGGGGAAATACTTGCCATGGCAAGCAGCCCTGCTTTTGATCCTAACGAATTTGTGTGCGGTCTGACACACGATGAGTGGAAAGATCTAATTTCACAGCCTAGCAAGCCGATGGGAAACAAAGCCATTAAAGGGGAATATCCCCCTGCTTCAACTTATAAGATTGTTACGGCAATTGCTGCACTTGAAGAAAAGGTTATAAGCGTTAACACTTCTTTTTACTGTCCCGGCTACATAAAATACGGGAACCGGGATTTCATGTGCTGGAAAAAGGGAGGGCATGGTTCAGTTAATGTCATCAGAGCGCTGGCAGAATCATGTGATGTCTTCTTTTACAATGTCGGGCAGAGGCTTGATATCGATAAGCTCGCCTGGTATGCAAAGGGTTGCGGGCTTGGAGCTCCAACCGGTATCGGCCTTGAGCAGGAGAGTGAAGGCTTAATCCCGTCGGCAACCTGGAAGAAGAATCGATTCGGGTCACCCTGGAGCAGCGGCGAGACGCTTTCCGCCGTTATTGGACAGGGCTATAATCTGGTTACGCCTGTTCAGATGCTGGTATTGACATCTGCAATTGCCAACGGAGGAAAAAGAGTTAAGCCGTATGTTATGAAAAGAATCGAAACCCCCGGCGGTCAAAATATATTAAACGGTGAAACTGAAATAGTCGGTAATCTTCCTGTCAGCGAGAGCACATTGAATATTGTAAAGAAAGGTTTGTGGGAAGTAGTCAATAAGGATTATGGCACAGCTCGGATAGCCCGGCCCGGCGAAGGAATCGAGATATCAGGTAAAACCGGAACCGCACAGATTGTTGGAAGGAAGAAAAATGAAACGGGCTATGAAAGAAAGCTCCCTGACCATTTTAAACCGCATGCGTGGTTCGTTGCGTACGCTCCGTCCTCCGATTCTAAAATAGCCATATCAGTGATTATTGAACATGGTGAACATGGTTCAAGCGCTGCCGGACCCATAGCAAGAGAGCTTGTGAAATGTTATTTAAATCAGGAAACCGGAGTTGATGACAATAATCCGGATACAAAAGTTGTATATGATCTATTTAATGATGAGTATTGAAGGATTTTATCTCCCATGGAGTATTCAGAGAAAATATTATTATGATAGATCGCAGGCTTGTTCAAAATTTTGACTGGGGACTGATCGGCATAACCTTGGCCATTTCATTGCTGGGAATCATGACTCTATACAGTGCTGTTACCGCAGGGAAAGCCGTTCCCAATGAAGCTATCTATTTAAAACAGATCATATGGTACTGCATTGGCTTTGCAGCAATGATTTGTTCTTTTCTGTTTAATTATAAGGCATTGGACAGGTGGGCCATAGCCATATACTGTTTGGTTGTTTTGCTTCTGTTGCTTGTTCCATTTCTCGGGAAACATGCCGGAGGATCAAAGCGCTGGTTGATGTTCGGCCCTGTGTCAATTCAACCGTCTGAATTCGCAAAGCTTGCCGTTATCATTATTCTTGCAAAGTATTATTCAAGGACAGCAAGCAGTAAAGGTTTGTCCTTCAGGGATTTGCTTGCCCCTTTTTTATTGTGTACAGCCCCTTTTATCCTGATAGTCCTTCAACCCGATCTTGGAACTGCTATGATGATTTTTTTGATAGCCGCATCAATCTCCCTGTTTGTAAAAATCGAAAGAAAAGCTTTTATTTATCTTATGTCCGGAGGCGCGGTTACAATTCCACTGGTCTGGTTTTTTCTGAAGGATTATCAGAAACAGAGAATACTTACATTCTTAAATCCTGATCATGATCCTCTTGGCGCAGGATACCACATTATCCAGTCCAAGATAGCCATAGGCTCAGGAATGATTTTAGGTAAAGGATTTCTCAAAGGAACTCAAAGCGCCCTTTCATTTTTACCTGAGCAGCATACGGATTTCATATTTTCCGTTTTTGCGGAAGAGTGGGGTTTTATCGGCTCATTGGTTCTACTTCTCCTTTTCTTCATTCTGATTGTATGGGGACTCAAGATAACATACGGATGCAGGGATACTTTTGGAACTATACTCTCTTTCGGAATTACAGCGATGTTGTCATGGGAGGTGGTTGTAAATATTGGAATGGCCATGGGACTGATGCC
>CAYODW010000071.1:10319-13247 GCA_964402865.1 uncultured Desulfonema sp.
CGATGTTGTCATGGGAGGTGGTTGTAAATATTGGAATGGCCATGGGACTGATGCCTGTGGTCGGTGTGACTTTGCCGTTCGTAAGCTATGGCGGGTCGTCAATAGTTGCGACAATGATAAGCATAGGCATTCTGCTTAACATAAGCATGAGAAGATTCCTGTTTGAATGAAATACATTAAAATTTCAAATGGTAATGATCTTTATGTAACCTTTTTTTTTATTGGAAAAAATATTTATAAAAAACCTTTGACAAGTTGTTTGTGCAGGTGCTATAGAGCCGCAGATTTTACCCATCTTTATACAATAAATATTGCATCAATTTCAGCGATGGAGGGTCTTTTATGATTAAAGTTGATGTATCGGTTTTTATACAGATCGTCAATTTCCTATTTCTGATCTGGGCATTGAATCTTGTCCTATACAAGCCAATCCGCAAAGTACTCCTGGAAAGAAAGGAAAAGGTCGAAGGCCTTGAGCAAACTATTGAAAATTTAAATATAAACGCTCAAGAAAAAGAAGATGCTTTTTCATCAGGAATTAAAGATGCGAGATCAAAAGGGCAGATTGAAAAGGAATTGCTGCTGTCTGCAGCCCAGAATGAGGAAAAGCAGCTGTTGGAAAAAATAAATAAAAAAGCCCAGGACGATCTTGCTCAAATGCGTGATAAGATTGCAACTGAAGCTGATAATGTCAGAATCTCTTTGCAAAAGGAAGTTGATGTATTTGCTAATGCAATCGGCCAAAAAATTCTGGGGAGGGTTTTTTAATGAAATTGCCTTTTGTCTGCAGGAATAGATTAGCAGGGTTAGTTATTGTTATTATAGCCGGGTTACTTTTTCTTACAGTCCCGGCTTTTTGTTCATCCGGAGGTGAGGGCGGCGGAACTAAAGGGTGGATTAATACGGATACCTATCGTGTTATGAATTTTGCCGTTCTGGCAATCGGCCTCATAATTCTTTTGCGAAAGCCGGCTTCAAATGCCCTCGATGGCCGAATTAAAGGCATTAGAGAGCAGCTGAATGATTTGGAAACAAAAAAGCTCGAGGCTGAAAAGAATCTTGCACAATACAATGAGAGGCTCTCCCTGCTTGATAAAGAGGCTGAAAAGATTGTTGCAGAATATATAAAACAGGGAAACGAGGCAAAGAAAAGAATACTGGATGCCGCCGGTGACGCGGCCATGAAATTGGAAGAACAGGCCAGGAGAAACATTGAGCATGAATTCAAGCAGGCAAGATCAAAGCTGAAGGAAGAAGTAGTTGAAAAGGCTCTTGTTATGGCAGAAGAGATTATTAAAAGAAATATAACCGGAAAAGATCAGGAAAAACTGGTAAGTGAATATTTAGAGAAGGTGGTGGCATAGTGAAAAATTTAGCTATTTCAAGGCGTTACGCCAGAGCACTTCTGCTTATCGGTAAAGATGACGGAAAAGCTGAGATCTATAAGCAGGAACTGGATACAATTGCGAAGCTTGTTGCAAATGAAAAAGGACTTGAACTCGCGCTCACAAATCCTCTTTATAATGCTGTTGCGCGTAAAAAAGTTTTGCAGCTTGTAGTTGAAAAGCTGAACCTTTCAAAGTCCATGAAGTCTTTCCTCTTTCTGTTGTTTGATAAGGGTCGAATAGGGTTTCTTGGTACTATCAACGAATTTTATCAGAAGCTGGCTGATGAACTCAAAAATGTTGCGCGGGCCAGCCTGGTTTCGGCAACTGAAATTTCTGTCGAAACTGTTGAAAAGATCCGTGCTACCCTGTCAAAGATGACAGGTAAAGATATTGTTCTGGATGTTAAGGTAGACCAAAGTCTTATCGGGGGGGTAGTTTCAAGAATAGGCGATCTTGTTTTGGATGGTAGCATCAAAACACAATTACTCAATATGAGAGAATCTTTAAAAAGGGGTGAGAGTGTCTAATGGAATTAAGAGCTGAAGAAATAAGTCAAATAATTAAAGGTCAGATTGCCGATTATGACAAGAAGGTTGAGCTAAGCGAAACCGGTGTTGTCTTGTCTGTCGGCGATGGAATTGCAAGGGTTTACGGACTTGAAAAAGCCATGGCATTGGAGCTTGTTGAATTTCCCGGCGGCATTTTGGGTCTTGTGCTTAACCTTGAAGAAGACAATGTGGGAATTGCCGTTATGGGCGAAGTTACCCACATAAAAGAGGGTGATGTCGTTAAACGCACAGGCCGTATTGCACAGGTTCCGGTTGGCGAAGCTGTTCTGGGTCGTGTTGTCTCTGCCGTCGGAGAGCCGATAGACGGAAAAGGCCCGATTGATGCGAAAGAGTTCAGAAGGGTTGAAATGGTTGCGCCTGGTGTTATCGCCAGAAAGAGCGTTCACGAGTCGATGCTGACCGGCCTTAAAGCTATTGATGCAATGACTCCGGTTGGCCGTGGGCAGCGTGAACTTATAATAGGTGACCGCCAGATAGGGAAGACTGCGATTGCGATAGATTCGATCCTGAGCCAGAAAGGGCAGGATGTTTATTGTATTTATGTCGCATGCGGTCAGAAGAAATCGACAGTTGCCCAGGTTGTTGCCGTTCTTGAAAAACACGGAGCAATGGAATATACTACGGTTGTAGCGGCATGCGCAAGCGATCCTGCTACGCTTCAGTATGTCGCTCCCTATGCCGGATGCGCAATGGGAGAATATTTCCGTGATAAGGGTCAGCATTCTCTGATCATTTATGACGACCTTTCAAAACAGGCAGCAGCGTACCGTCAGGTGTCTCTTCTTTTAAGACGCCCGCCCGGCCGTGAAGCATATCCCGGTGATATTTTTTATAACCATTCCCGGCTTCTTGAGCGTTCAGCAAAACTTAATGATGAACTTGGCGCTGGCTCGCTTACCGCCCTTCCGATTATTGAGACTCAGGCAGGTGACGTTTCCGCATATATTCCGACAAATGTTATTTCAATTACA
>CAYODW010000072.1:0-13181 GCA_964402865.1 uncultured Desulfonema sp.
ATATAGTCGGGGCAGTTTAAAATGAATGATTCCGAAGAAGATTCAAAATTGAAAGCCGAAATGGATGAGATATTAATTAAAATTGATAATATAATTGAGAAAATTGAAAGTTACATGCCTCCTGAAAAGGATGACATAGATCAGGAATAATTGGGGAAATGCCTTAAGGCTATTTTTTATAACTGGATAATTTAGTTACATCTATCTGCAAAAAAAATATGATTATTAGGAGGTGCCATGGCGTTAACTAAAAATGACATTGTTGCTAGGGTACATGAACTTGGCTTTACCAAGAAGAAATCGGTAGAGATCATTGAGTCACTGCTTGAAATTATTAAAAACAATCTCGAAAAAAGTGACGATGTTCTTATCTCTGGTTTTGGAAAATTCTGTGTAAAGAATAAGAATCAAAGAAGGGGCAGAAATCCGGCCACTGGCGACGATCTTCTTCTCCGTGAAAGAAAGGTGGTTACCTTCAAATGCTCGGGAAAATTGAGAGATAAAATAAACGCCGAGGGTTAATAGATTAAATATCAAATAGCTGTATTATTTTTTGCCTGGGGTGGATCAAGTCGATTCTCACGGTTGGCCACCTCAGGCAGAATGAGATATCTGAACCTAAACAGCGAGCGCATTCCCCTGTTGCTTGCGGTGGGGTTACAGCTTGATATTGTAAACCTTTATTTTGCTCAAAAGTGACGGATGGCTTATTTCAAGAAGGCGGGCTGCTTTTGTTCGGTTGCCGCCTGTAGAATTGAGAGCTTTTTCGATTAACTTCTTCTCAATAACAATCTGCGCTGCTTTTAATGAATATCCTCCGTCATCACCATATTCTATGCACGTTTTTATTACCGTATCAGGGAGAAAATTTTCAGTCTGAAGAATAGTCCCTTCTGCCAGCACAACCGCCCTTTCAATTATATTTTCAAGTTCCCTGACATTACCGGGCCAGTTACGCTTCAGCAAGAGCGCCATGGCAGGAGATGATATCTTTTCAATTTTTTTTCCAAATTTAACATTAAACCGTTTTATGAAATGTTCACATAAAAAAGGAACGTCTTCCATTCGTTCTCTAAGAGGAGGCAGTTTGATTGTAAAAACATTAAGTCTGTAAAAAAGATCCTGGCGGAAAGCGGAATTTTTGATCTCATCTTCAAGATATTTCGACGTGGCAGCTATAACCCGAACATTAATTTTTTTCGTTTTTGAATCCCCGACAGCCCTTATTTCGTTCTCCTGCAAAACACGAAGGATTTTAACCTGTAAAGAAAGAGGCAGTTCTCCGATCTCATCGAGGAAAATCGTCCCGCCATCTGCTTCTTCAAATAGCCCTTTCTTATCTTTGTCGGCTCCCGTAAAAGCCCCTTTTTTATATCCAAAAAGCTCGCTTTCAAGCAGATTTTCCGGGATTCCACCGCAGTTAACGGGAACAAAATTTTTTTTTGCCCGCAATCCACCGAAATGAATCCCCTTTGCAATGAGTTCTTTACCGGTTCCGCTTTCACCCGATACCAATACTGTAGTATCATACTGGGCAGCTTTGGCAGAAAGATTAAAAACCGACAGCATGCTTCTGCTTTTGGCAACCATCCTGCCGAAAGAATACTTCTCCTCTATTTTTCTTATCTGTTCCTGAAGAAAAAGGTTCTCCCTCTTTAAACTTTCTCTCTCCTCGGCTTTCTTCAGTGCAAGAAATACCTCATCAGCTTTGAATGGTTTTGAAATGTAATCATAGGCGCCCTCTTTCATAGCCTCAATAGCGGTATCGATAGTGCCGTATGCCGACATCATGATAACAGTCGTCGAACCTATTTTATCTCTGGTTCTTTTAAGAAAATCCATCCCGTTCATTTTAGGCATTTTTATATCGCAGAGTATAAAGTCATACCTCTCTTTGTCAATCATACTCAGCCCTTCAAGCCCATCTGCAGCAGTATCAACAACATAGCCGGATTTTTTCAGCATTGCTGTTAGCATGTGACGCATATTCTCTTCATCATCAATTACAAGAAGCCGCTTTTTATTGTTTTTATTTTCCATAGGCCGATCAATCCTGTTAAATGTTTTTCGAATATGAGATAGTTGCAAAAGCCGTCATTCCCGTGCAAACGGCAATCCAGGAAATTTTACAATAGAAAAGACTGGGTTCTCACTTTTGTGGGAATGATAACCTCTTCTCTTTTTAAGACTTTTTTCAATTGGCTATATGTTATACTTTAAAAAGAGGAAGATAGACTGACATGGTGGTGCCTTCTCCATCAACGCTTTGGGCTTTGATCTTCCCCCCCATACCATCCAGAAGCGCAAAACTGACAAATAATCCGAGCCCCGTTCCCTTTCCTGGCTCCTTTGTTGTATAAAATGGATCAAAGATATTTCCTATGTTCTTCTCAGGAATACCGGACCCATTATCAATAAATGATATTTTTAATACGGGCAGGCCATTTATTACCTCATTATCCGGTTCGGAAATCACCTCACTCTTAATAAATAACTTACCTTGAAGTTTGTTTTGCGATGATGCAATAGCATCTGCTGCATTTATAATAATATTTATAAATATCTGCCTTAATTGATTCGGATCAGTCAGCACCCTGTCATCTCTTGCTTCAAGAGATATTTTCAAATCAATGCCGGACGTAAACGGCTGAAACCTGACAATCTCAGCAACTTCTTCAATTACTTCATGTACATTTGTAATTTCGGGTTTTCCTTCAGACGGCCTTGAAAAATCCAGAAGCTGCCTGATTATGCTGTTTATCCTGTTAATCTCGTTCTCGGCCCTTTTGATATATTCATTTTTTTCATCATCCTGCATATCCTCTTGCTTTAAAAGCTCCAGATAGCCTATAATTATTCCTATTGGATTTCCGACTTCATGAGCAATTCCTGAAGAGAGCCTTCCAACAGAAGCCAGTTTTTCCGCCATGACAACTTCTTTTTGTGCCTGCTTTAAATCAATATTTGCTTTCTCAAGTGAGCTGATGGTTGCCAGAAGTTTTTCCTTGTCTTCAGAAACTCTTTTCAACAGCCTGTTTAAGGCCTTTGACAGCCTGTCAAATTCATTGTCATGTTTTCCGTCCAAAAAAAAGAAATCATCTTCCGCCCTGAACTCTTCAGCCCTTTTGACCATCCTTTGAACAGGCTTAACAGCAATATTTAAAATAAGATGAAGACCTATTATTGTCAGCACAAACAAATTGATGACGGAATAAACGAATAGAACCTTTTGTGTGCGTCTTAAAACCTTATATATATCTTCAAGCTCCATAACAATACCGACTCCGGCTTCGGCATGGCCATCTATAAGCAGGGGCGCCGAAACAAGAAGGTAACGATTCTGCATCCAGAAAACTCCCCACGCTGTTCCCGTAAGTCGTGTCATTTTTCTTGAAGATTCAATTGACTCCTCAGTGATAATTCTAATCTCATCAGAGATCGGGCAGTCCTGACTGGCGGGATACAGCATATTCGAATATCTGTCCTGTATTATAGCGCAGGAAAAGCCTGCCATCTTTAGAATTATGCCAAGCTTGTGGCTGTAATCAGGTTCCAGAATTAAGATGCCGGAATCGGGTTTTTTTATCAGTTGGTTCTCTATGTCGTAAGCAAGAAGATACCCTTTTGAAATGGCGGATTGCACATAATCTCTTTGCGCTGTGATAACCATTATCATATCAACTAGAAGCATTGCAACAGCCAGAAGAATTGCAATTTTAATTGCGATATTGGTTTTTATCCCGTGAAAAACCACCGTCAGATCCGCCGGTTTTAATGGTTTGAGAAAAATGTTTAACTGTGATTTATTATTACAATATAATCACTTTTTTTTGCAACATTTAAACAGAATTGATCAGGAACCGACAAAAGGAATCGATTTGGAAAAATGTGTCAACCATGATGACAGGCTTACCAGTTATTCATGTATAAAACATGGAGTTTATATGTGTGAAGAGTGTATGCATTGTACTGATCCGACTATTTATTGCAAATTCCGCCAGTCCTGTCCGATATGGTTTACGGGAAAAAACAATAAATCAGAGGATATGGCATAAGAAGGATTCAAGGAGTCGAGTGTTTTTTTCTAAAGCTCTGACGGGCTTTCTTTTCACTTGAATCCTCGAACCCTTGACCCCTTGAACCCTATCTTTTATATTCCGGCAAGCTTCGCCATTTTATCTGCTATACCATTAAATGCCATGGCAACAGGGGAATCCGAATGTTTATCGACCAGCGATAAACCGGCATCACCGCACGAAACAACCTTCTGATCAAACGGGATTTTACCCAGATATTCTATGCCTGTTTCCTTTGCTGTTTTTTCTCCGCCTCCGGCGCCGAAAAGATCGATTGTTTTATTGCAATGAGGACAGATAAAGCCGCTCATGTTTTCAATCAGCCCATATATTTCCATTTTTACGGTTTTACAGAAACTGATCGACTTTCTGACATCCGCAAGAGAAACTTCCTGTGGTGTTGTGACAATAATTGCCCTTGCATCTTTTATGGTTTGCGCGACAGTCAAGGGCTCATCACCTGTGCCGGGAGGGCTGTCTATAATAAGAAAATCAAGTTCTCCCCAGTCAACATCTCCTATGAATTGCTTTATAGCGGAGTACTTGATCGGGCCGCGCCATATGATCGCATCATCCTTATTCGGGGTAAGAGCTTCTATAGACACGGCGCTTAACTTATCAGAATATTTCATGGGAGAAAGTTTATGATTCTTGCCCAAATCGAGCATCCCATTAAGACCAAGCATTCTTGGAACATCAGGGCCGTGAAGATCAACATCCATCAATCCTACTTGAAATCCTTTGTTTGAAAGGGCTATGGCAAGATTCACGGAAGTGCTTGTCTTGCCGACCCCGCCTTTACCGCTCATAACAATGAACTTGTGTTTTATTTTATTGAGAGATCCTTCAACAGAAGAATCCCGGGTTTCTTTTTTCATTTTCTGCTTTCCAGCGTCACAACCGCTACCGCTGTGTATTATTTCCATAAAAACACCCCTTATTCAAAAATTAATTTAAATACATTTGATGGCAAAGTAATCCCGTCATTCTTCAATGTCAAGTTATAGCCCTTTTAAACAGGATAAAAAAAAGGGGAGGAACAATCATTCCTCCCCCTTGATCAGGTTCTATTTTATAATATTATTTTACAGTCCCACCTCTGCCAGATCCGGCCCTAAATACGTGCGCTCGTTTTCCCCGAGAACACCCAGTGAAAGACATATCAGCGTCCACAGATGAACAGTATGATATCCTCCGCCGTAATGCTCGGACAAATCATGGACCTGCGCATGGCAGTTATGGCAAGGAGTTATGCAGTAAGTGGCGCCGGTATTCTTTATCTGCTCATCTTTCAACTTTCCGTAGGCGCGTCTTGCTTCAGGCATACCCGACTGGAGAAAGCCTCCGCCGCCTCCGCAACAGTAGTTGTTCGATCTGTTCGGCGTCATATCAATATAATTCTCTTCGCCGACAACGGCTTTAACCACAAATCGCAAATCTTCGGCAACAGGATTCCCAAAACTCTTGCGGACGAGCTGGCATGGATCCTGAACGGTAAACTTGACCTTTAAATCCTTATTCCAGTCGGAATTGACTTTAAGTTTTCCTTCCCTGATCCACTGGGCATAATACTGGATGATGCTCTTTATTTCGAAATTAAAGGGAATGTTGAATTTTTTCAGTCCGGCCCGGACTGCGAAAAGTTCGTGCCCTCACTCAGTATTGAGCCAGACCTTGCATTTCAAATCATCCACCGCCTTGGCCTTAACCTGCACAATATGCTTCCAGCTCTCATTGTCGGCAATGAACATGCAGTAATTCTCGGCAGCCCATCCTTTCGAACCATATGTCCAGTCGGCGCCTACCAGATGGAGTATCTTCCACAATGGGACCATTTCGTCGGGCTCTGTCACAGGCTCTCTCGAATTCTGGTTTAAAAAGAATTCAGCGCCTATCTTGTCCATCGGAGCCTGAAGATTTTCAAATCCGGGCTGGTTCTCCCTGACTTCGTTTGCAACATCTTCAACTACAAACCTCCAGTCCTCTTCGGATGCACCCATTGCGCTGCATGTATCATGTTTAAGCGCCATGTCACATGAGCCGAGGATTCCTTTAGGCCTTGCTTCTCTAAGCCGGCTCCCCCTCACATTGAAAATAAGCTGCGGTATGTCGATCTTCATCGGACAGACATATATACACCTCTGGCACATAGTGCACATCCAGGGCCAGTCGCTCTTTAAGATCTCATCATCCATACCGAGAGCCGCCATGCGCAGAAATTTCCTCGGATCCATTCCCTCCAGCCCCGTAGCAGGACATCCTGATGAACAGGCGCCGCAGGTAAGGCAGAGGTTCAGGTTTCCTCCATCGGGAAGAAGAGCCCTGACTTTATCAATAAAGATACTCTGTTTCCCACGTTTAAGACTGATTACTTCTGATGACATTTTAATTTCCCCTTGGTCTTAGCAAAAAACGTTTATACTTTGTTAAAAAAACTATATCTTAAGAAGACTCTTAATGCTTTCTGTAATCTGATCGGATGATGCCGGTTTTCGACTTTTTACAGTCCATCAAGTTTACCTGAAATGTAGATATCATAGAATGGTCATAAAAATCAATCCACCTTAGGTCTCGGATAAAGTCCTGTACTTTCAACTATTTCAGGAACTTTTTCCTCCCATTCTATCGCCATTATGTGAAAGCCTTTAACTCCCTCAACCTCTTTTAAGCGCTGAATCGATTCGATGCATATTTTAATACCTTCTTCGGCCTGTTTTTCCTTTGGAGTGCCGGCCATTCTTTTTACAACCTCGTCCGGAACATCCATTCCCGGTACCCGATTTTTCATATATTTTGCCATACCGGCGGTTTTTAAAGGGGTAAGCCCTGCGAGTATATGAACTTTTTCATGCAGACCCTTTTCTCTCACCATTTTCATCCACAGTTCAAACTTCTCAAGATTATAAATACACTGGGTTTGAATGAATTCAGCGCCCGCGGCAATTTTCTTGGCAAGACGCGGAACCCTTATTTCAAAAGGATCCGCAAAAGGATTTGCAGCGGCGCCCACAAACATTTTCGGCGGACGATCAATATCGCCGCCGCCAAGAAATTTTCCTTCATCACGCATATGTCTTACAGTCTGGAGCAGCTGCATCGAATCAAGATCGTGCACGTTCTGACCCTGAGCGCAGTCTCCAAAACTCTGATGGTCTCCGGAGAGGCAAAGCATATTAAATATATCAAATGCTGCGGCGCCCAGTATATCGCTCTGAAGGGCTATCCTGTTTCTGTCGCGTGTTACCATCTGAAGAACAGGTTCAAGCCCCATTAATTTAAGGCGTATGCATGCTGCAAGGCTGCAGAGGCGTGTTACGGAAGTCTGGTTATCCGTTATGTTTATGGCATCCACATGATCCTTTATCAGGTTTGCTTTATGAACAATATGTTCTATGCTGCTGCCGCGCGGAGGGCCACACTCCGAAGTAACGGCAAAATGACCTGCGGCAAGAATTTTTTCCAGTTTACTCGGTGTTTTGCAATTCATGACTGCACATCCTCCCTCGCAACTTTTCGGGGTCCCCCGGCTCTGTCGGTTGACCAGTCTTTCAAAGGAATAATATTTTCATAATCGTCAATTTTGTTGAGAGCTTTAAGGCGGTCTACTATAAGCTGCCAGGCACAGTCAACATCCTTGCTTATTTCACATTTGCCCTTTGTTGAACCACCGCATGGCCCGTTAAGAAGTCTCTTTGCGCATCTTGAAACAGGGCAGATGCCTGCTGTCTTGGCAAGCATGCACTTCCCACAGGCCTGACATCTTTCAGTCCACAATCCACGCTTTTCCGTAACACCCAGGAAGCATGTGTTTACACCCGGATATACCGGCATTGAATGATATTTTTCCGCAGTAAACTGAACTCCTACTCCGCAAGCCAGGGAAACAACGGCATCATATTTATCCACCTTGTCCCGTATCTCCTCAAGGTACTCATGATCGCATTGACGCTCCAGTGTAACCTCATCAATTTTTACATCCTTTCCCTGATTCAGAAAATACATCCGAAGCGCTGAAGCCAGAATTCCCACTTCCTTTTTTCCTCCGGCCTCACAGACTGTAACACATTCGTTACAGCCCAGTATCAGGATTTTACTGTAATTCTCTATCTCCTTGATTATTTCGTCTATCGGCTTTTTATCGGCTACAATCATATATCGCGACCTCTCTTTCCCTTAAAATATTAAAACTTTCCGGTTTTATGATTTTATAATAACTGCCCTCAAGCTGCCTTCTTCTTAGAAGCCAATCTTATCGGATTCTGGCCAAGCTTTCTTATCAGCTCATCCATTTCTACTGCATATTGAGCAAATTTCGGACCCTCCGCAGAAGATAGATTCCGCATCTGAACCCTTTCACCTCCGACTCCGATTGAATCGAGTATTCTTTTGGCCTGTTCTATTCTTTTCTTTGCCCTCAAATTACCGCTGTTGTAGTGGCACTCCCCTTCCAGGCAACCGACTGCATATACTCCGTCAGCACCTTTTTCAAAAGCGCGCAGGATGTGAATAATATCCACCTTGCCTGTGCATGGTACACGTATGATTTTAATATTTGTCGGATAGCTCAATCTCATGGAACCTGCCAGGTCCGCAGCCGTATATCCTCAGTAATTGCAGCAAAAAGCGATGATTACAGGTTCGAACTCCGTATTCATAAAACCCCCTCCAGCAAAGCTTCAACCTTGCTCAATATTTGATCATCCTCATACCAGTTCAATTCAATAGCCTTTGCCGGACATTCAGCCGCACAGACCCCGCAACCGTGACAAAGCGCAACATCTATCTCACTTACTCCATCTGCATTGATTCTCGGAACGCCGTATGGACATGATCTGACACATATCAGGCAGGACGCGCACTTTTCCGCCTCCACACATGCAGTAACTGCGGAAAGCGTAAGAAAATCCTGTGAAAGAAAGGTTGTAGCCCTTGAAGCGGCAGCCAGAGCCTGAGGAATAGCTTCCGTAAGAAGTTTCGGACTGTGAGCCGTTCCGCACACGAAAATACCATCCGTTGCCATATCAACAGGCCTTAACTTTACATGAGCCTCCATGAAATAGCCTTCCGCATTAAGCGCCAGCTTAAGGATGGATGATAATTCAGTAGTATCCGTAGGTCTCATCCCTGCGCTTAAACCAAGAATATCAGCCTGGACTTTCAAAAGGCGGCCCAGAACATGATCCCTGAAAGTAACCGTCAGACCCTCGCCGGTTGATTCAACCACAGGCATATCATCGGGCGTGAATCTGAAGAAGAAAATACCCTTTTTCCTTGCCTCTGTGTAATAATCTTCCAGAAGTCCATACATTCTAACATCTCTGTACAGGATGTAGATGTCGGCATCCGGGTTCAGTTCCTTTATATGAAGAGCGTTCTTCACAGCGCTCTGGCAGCATATTCTTGAGCAGTTGGGATTCTCCTCGTTTCTGGATCCGACGCATTGTATCATTACCACGCTTTCGATACCTGCTGAACCTTCCTTTTCAAGGAGACCGGCAAGCTCTATCTGTGTCATAACCCTTGGGTCATGCCCGTACAGGAATTCGGTAGGAATGTATTCGTTGGCACCCGTGGCAAGAATTACAACACCGTGATCAATTTTTTCCCCCTTCATGTCAGGACCGACAATCAACTCTGTGGTAAAATTTCCCTTGAATCCTGAAAAGCCTACTATAAGGGACTGGGTTAAAACCTCTATTTTGGAATGATTGCTTACTTTTTTGATCAAACCGGAAACATAGGGGCCTATTTTTTCCCCTTCAATTGTTGATGTCAGACGGCTTGCCGTGCCGCCGAGCTGAGTTTCTTTTTCAACAAGGACTGTTTCAAAACCCTGATCCGCAAGACCAAGAGAAGCATTCATGCCGGCCACACCGCCGCCTATAACGAGGGCTCTCTTGATAACCGGTATTCTCTTTTCTTGAAGAGGATTCAGAGTTGCAACCCGCGCAACCGCCATTTTAACGAGCTCTTTGGCTTTTTCAGTAGCCTTCTCAGGCTCTTTTGAATGCGTCCATGAATCCTGGTTCCGGATGTTTGCCATTTCAAAGAGGTATTTATTCAAACCGCAGGCTTCCAAGGTATCCATAAAAATCGCTTCATGAGTCTTGGGAGTGCAGGCCGAAACAACAACTCTGTTCAGGCTCTTCTCCTTGATGATCTCCTTCATCCTGTCCTGAGAATCCTGGGAACACGTAAAAAGATTCTCCCCTGTAAAAACAACATAGGGAAGTCCGGAAGCATATTCGCATACGGCTTTAACATCCACCACCCCGGCAATGTTAATGCCGCAATCACAAACAAATACCCCGATTCTCGGCTCCTGTCCTGCCACATCAATCTGATCAGGCACCTTGACGGTTTTTGTCCGTGTTCCTCTTGCTTCGTTCAACTTCCCGCCCGCAGCGCATGCTGCGGCGCTTGCCTCGATAACGGAGCTTGGAATATCCTTGGGACCCTGGAAAATTCCACAGGCATATACCCCGGCCCTTGACGTTTCAATCGGAGTAAACGGTTTGCTGGATGCAAAACTGTACTTGTCCAAGTCTATATCAAGGCGCTTTGCCATTTCAACGGTTGACTGCGGAACCTTCAGGCCGACGGAAAGAACAACCATGTCGAATTCTTCATCCTGGATATTCCCGGATTCATCAGCGTACCTTATACTAAGATTCCGGCTGTCATTAACTTCATTTATGGTATGAACACGAGCTTTTACGAAACGGACCCCATTATTTTTTGCCCTGTTATAATATTTCTCGTAATCTTTCCCGAAAGTGCGCATATCCATGTTAAATACCGCGCAGTCGACACCTACGTGTGAGTGCTCCATTGCAATCATGGATTCTTTCACGGCATACATGCAGCATACCGAGGAGCAGTATCCGTTCCCGCACTTGTTGTTGTCTCTTGAACCGACACACTGGAGCCATGCAATTTTTTTCGGCTCCTTCTCATCTGACGGTCTCACGAGATGCCCCATTGTCGGCCCTGATGCGCTTAGTATTCTTTCAAATTCCAGACTGGTCAATACATTCGGATTTGTCTTGTAATGATAGAATTCGTCAAGAACCGATGGATCAAATATATCGCTTCCGGGGCAAAGTATTATGGAGCCGACCTCAATCTCTTTTTCAGAGACTTTCTGGCTGTGGTCAACCGCTCCCGCAAGACAGGCATCAACACACTGCAGGCATTCGGAACAATAACCGCAGTTAAGGCACCTTGAGGCTTCAGCCACTCCATCTTCGTCACTGTATCCCAGCTCAACTTCCTTGAAGTTGCCTGCGCGCTTTTCAACAGGAAGCTCGGGCATAGCCGCCCTGAGCTTTTTAGGTTCGCCTTCAGGCACAGGTCTGTAAACCGGATTTTCATTTGTAACCGGCTCTCTGCCCTCTGCCATGTCCTTTCCGTCAAGATATCTGATAATAGACTCTGCGGCGTCTTTTCCTGCTGCAATCGCGCCGATAGCAACCCAGGGACCTGTCTGAACATCCCCGCCTGCAAAAACACCCGCGAGTCCTGTTGCATAAGTAACGGAATCGGTTTCAACAGTCCCCCAGCGTGAAATATTTATTCCTGTGATATTCTCCAGGGCGGATAGATCGGGCCTCTGGCCGATAGCCGGAATGAGCTGGTCTATTTCAATATCATACTCGCTTCCCGGAACAGGAACAGGCCTTCTCCTTCCCGATGAATCGGGTTCTCCCAGCTCCATGCGAATACAGCGTAAGCCGACAACCTTCCCATCAGCCGTCAGTACCTCCTGAGGCGCGGAAAGATAGGTAATTTCCGTTCCTTCAACCTCTGCGGCATGAATCTCTTCTTCCCATGCCGGCATTTCACTCCGCGTCCTCCGGTATATTATGTTGACCTTTTCTGTTCCCAGTCTTACGGCACACCGCGCAACGTCGATAGCGACATTGCCGCCGCCGATTATGGCAATTTTCTTGCCGACTTCCGCTTTTCCGGTAAGATTGACTTCTCTGAGAAAATCGACTCCCTGGCGGACTCCTCTCGCCTTTTCCCCCGGAACTCCAAGTTCAAATCCTTTATGAGCGCCGATTGCTATATAAACGGCCTTGTAGCCGTCAGCCAAAAGGCCGTCGATCGTCAAACCATTCCCAAGAGGAGTGTTTGTCTTAATTTCCACTCCAAGATTTGTTATTACTTCGATTTCCCTGTCAAGAATCTCTCTTGGAAGCCTGTGTTCCGGTATGCCGACTCTCAGCATTCCTCCGGCTTTCGGCAAAGCTTCATAAATAGTGGAAAGTACGCCTTTCCGCGCAAGATGATATGCCGCGGAAAGACCCGCTGGTCCCGATCCGATGATGGCGACCTTCTCCTCTCTCCTCGGAAGGGTTTTAATTTCAACCTGCCTCGGATCGAACTTGTCGGCAGCAAGACGTTTCAGGCTGCGAATCGCAACAGGCTGATCGACCTCGCATCTGCGGCATGCATCTTCACATCCGTGTGGGCATATCCTTCCCAGCACACCCGGCAATGGAAGATCTTCCATAATTATCTGAAGGGCTTCCTTATATTTTTTCTGCCCTGCCATCTGAACGTAGCCCTGAACATTGAGTCCGGCAGGACATGCCAGCCGGCAGGGGGCTTTGTCAGCTTTCTGTATTGCATATGCACCTGGAATAGCCTGTGGATATTGTTTATAGGCCGCTTTTTTTACTGAAAGATTTTCGTCATATTCATTTGAGAGCACTACAGGACAGACCTTGGAGCATTCTCCGCAGCTTGTGCATTTGGAAAGATCTATAAAACGGGGGTTCTGCTTGATTCGGGCAGTAAAATTTCCGGGGTCTCCCTTAAGCTCAAGGAGTTCGGAATTCATCAAAAGTTCAATATTCAGATGCCGGCCGACCTCGACCAGTTTCGGAGAGATGACTCACATGGCGCAGTCATTGGTCGGAAAGGTTTTGTCAAGCTGCGACATAAGCCCTCCGATAGCGGCCGATTTCTCCACCAGATATACGTAATATCCGGAATTAGCAAGATCAAGAGCGGACTGCATTCCAGCTATTCCTCCGCCAACTACCATAACAGATCCAACAACTTTTCCAGCCATGCGGCACTCCTCATTCAATAAAA
>CAYODW010000073.1:0-13063 GCA_964402865.1 uncultured Desulfonema sp.
CTCGACAACCGGGGCCACAACCCGGTGCTCTGCCAACTGAGCTACACCCACCATAAGCAGGGCTTCCTTCTACCAAACAATATAATTCATTTCAAGAGATATTTTTTCTATCCTTTACGCAGTTTGCGAATATCCCCTATACGGATTGTCACATTCTTTGAATCAAAATATTCTAGAAGGGGTATCAGGAACTTGCGGGATGCTCCCGTCATATCTTTAAACTGCGGAGTAGTCATTTCGCCGTTTTTTCGAAGAAATTCGACCATCCTGTTTTTAATCTCATTGATATTATCGGAATGGAAATAGAGGTCTTCCTTTACCTTTAACAAGATCCCCTCATCCACAAGAAGCAGAAGCACCTCTTTTGCCCTTACATGATCCATTTTATGTTCCTGAACCAGTTCTTTCAGATATGGAGGTGTGAGCCCGCTCTCCTTAAAAGCTTTTATTATTTTCATTTTTATGCCGCTCTGGTCCTCCCCTAGTGAAACCTTATGCCCTTCAAGACGGACCATGTCCTCGTCAAGAGCAATGTTTTTATCTTTTATCATCTGGTTGATTATCAGGATGAAAAGCTTCGGGTTCAGAAAATCCGGCAGTTTCGATTTAAGCTCCTCCTTGGGCATGCCTGCTTTAAGAGGATTCGATTTGTGATAAGCGTCAATAAAATCGTGCATTTCTTTCTTTAGATTTTCAATACCGGCCTGGTGGAGAAAAATTCTGCTCTCTTTATCAATAAGAACAATCTTCTTTTTAGACAGAAGATTCTGCAGACTGCCGTCAAGGTTCTTTTCGGTGATGTTTGTCATAACCTTCAAATCCGAAAAGGAGACTCCCATATATCCGGATTCTGAAACATAATAACCGACCAACTCTTCCGCTGGGAGACTTGTAATATTTTTCAAGGCTTCAGTAACTTCCGGCTTGAATCTCTTATGCTTCCGGGGGACCGGGTTAAGAATTTGCCCGCCTGCTATTGTTCTTACGGGGGAAAAACTCCTGAGAACAAACCTGTCGTCCTTTACAACCGCGGTAGGGGAATCGAGCCTGAGTTGTGCTGCGGTATCTTCCCCGGGGAGAAGCTCTTCCCTGTCAAGCAGAACCAGATTGCCCAGTATCTCACTTGTGCCCGTATGGAACCTCACACGGGTGCGGTTTTTAACCGGCTTCCTGTTGCTTTTGAGAAGGTGCAGGGAAATGTCAAGCATGTATCCCGGGATAAGGGCACCGGGCGTTGAAACAATCTCTCCACGTTCTACGGAGGCCTTGTCAAGTCCTTGGAAATTGATTGCCGTTCGCATGCCCGCAACAGCCTCGTTCACGCTTTCGTTGTGGACCTGGATTCCGCGTACTTTTGAAGTTACGCCGGACGGATATATCATGATTGTTTCTCCAACCTCCACCTTTCCCGATATAAGGGTCCCGGTTATAACGGTACCGAATCCCTTCATTGTAAAAACTCTGTCCACGGGAAGGCGAAAGAGGCCGGAGGATGATCGCCCCGGAATTTTCGGACTCAGTTCATCCAGCGTCTTTATGAATTCGGGTATTCCCTTTCCGGTTACGGCTGATACGGGAAGAATCGGGGCGCCGTCGAGAAAAGTGTCTTTTACAAACTTCCTGATGTCATCTGTTACAAGCTCAAGCCATTCATCATCTACAAGATCCGTCTTGGTAAGGACTACAAAGCCATACTTTACCCCGAGAAGCTGGCAGATCTCCATATGCTCTCTTGTCTGGGGCATCACGCCTTCATCCGCCGCTATAACCATTGCTACAACATCAATGCCTGTGGCTCCGGCAACCATGTTTTTCACAAATTTTTCATGTCCAGGGACATCCACGATTCCGATTCTAAGGCCGCCCGGGAGATCCAGCCACGCAAACCCCAGCTCTATAGTTATCCCCCGGAGCTGTTCTTCCTTTAGCCTGTCTGTATTTATGCCTGTAAGGGCCTTGACGAGAGTTGTTTTCCCGTGATCGATGTGTCCGGCGGTTCCAAGAACAATCTGTTTCAAAGATATAATATCTCCCTATTTATAAAGGATATGGTCATATGGTAAAAAAGGGTTCAAGGATTTGACTCAAAATGAATATCGAATATCGGACATCGAATATCGAAAAACTAAATACGATGTACTATATACGAAGTTCGGCTTTTCACTTGCCTCACGCCTCACGCCTTTCGCCTCATGGCTTCCGTTTTCTCCAGTATTCAAGGATGTACGCTACTGCGACTAAAAAAGCGCCCAGTCCGGCAACATATAGAATTTTCCAGTTCGGATAAAAAAAACGTGATAATAAAACGGCGAATGCCGCGCCAAGTATAATCCTTATTATGAAAACGTAAAATCTGTTCATGGATATGATCCGTACATCGAATATCATATTTTTTAGTCTGAAGGCGTTTAGACTGAAGATTTTTGCAGCTTAACCCTTCACCCTTCAGCCTATAGCCTATCTTCCGCCTCACGCCTTTTCCCTACCCGATTTCCTTACATACAAACTCTGAACAAATGCTGTCAAGAAGAACCATCCCTTTTCTTGTGAGAGCACACCTGTCGTCGCTGATGGTTATAAGCTCTTTTTTACTTAAATCCAAAATGGTTTTACTGAAAAATTCCTTAAACTTTAAATTGAATTTTTCATTAAAAAACGATATATCTATTCCGCGCTTTTGCCTCAGACCCAGAAATATGGCTTCAATAATCTGCTGTTCCGCCGATAAGTCTTCTTCTCCTTCTGCCGGAATTATGCCTGAACCGATATCATTTATGTAGTCTATGATGCTGCGATGGTTCCAGCTTCGTTTTGTTCCATAAAATGAATGCGCTGAAGGGCCAAGCCCGATATAGGGAGCAAAATTCCAGTATTTTGTATTATGCCGGGATTTTTTATCTTTGGAGAGCGCAAAATTGGAAATTTCATAATGGATATAACCATTCTTTTCGAGAAAATCGTCTGTTGATCCGAGAATGGAGGCTGCAAGAGAGTCCGGAAGGGGGTAGAACTTGCCGTTTTCAAAATCTTTGTAAAGCGGTGTTCCTTGTTCATATGTCAGCATATAGCAGGAGAGATGCTCGGGTTCAAATTGGATGGCTGTTTCAAGGTCTGAAATCCAGAATTTGACCGTCTGTCCCGATATTCCGCTTATAAGATCAATTCCGATGTTTTCGAAACCGGAGTTTCGCGCAGATTTTATTGCCGCCTTTCCTTCTTCCGCAGAGTGAATCCTGCCCAGAAATTTTAGATTATCATCCTGAAAAGACTGAATCCCGATGTTAATCCGGTTTATGCCCGATTGCTTTAAACTCTTTAATGATTCTGGAGTTACTGTCCCGGGGTTGACTTCAATTGTTATCTCGGGATCGGATGTTATTTGAAACAGTGAAAAGGCATTTTTTATAATCCTGTCTATCTCTGCTGACTCGAGAACCGAAGGAGTGCCGCCACCGATGTAGATGGTATCAAACAACAGCCCGATTTTACTGTACATTTCCATTTCAAGTATCAGGGCATCTACAAACTCTTTAACAAGCGAATGGTCTGTGATGGAATAAAAATCGCAGTAAGGACATTTACTTATACAGAATGGGATATGGATGTATAAGCCTGCAGGGCTGGTCTCGGGTTGCTGGTTTCTGGTTCGAATTTCGTACATCGTACTTCGAATATCGTTTCCTGATTACTGATCACTGATGACCGATCCCTGACCCCTGATCCCTGATCTCTTCCGACTCACGCCTCTTGCCTCATGCCTTATAAGGTTCACCAAGTTTTATACCAAGCTCAAGGGCTTTTCTGTTTATTTCTATAGTATTGGCTGGTATCCTTTTCTCAAGGACCTTCATTATGGATTCAGGCCTCACAACTCCCGTTATCCCGATTACTGCACCGAGCATGCATATATTGAAAACAACCGGTTTACCTATTTGATCCATGACCGTCTGATACATCGGAAGTTCTCTCTGGCGCGCATCGACTTTTTTATGAGTTTTTACAAAACGGATGTCGGTAATAAGAAGACCTCCGGGACGGATAATTGGTGAAAATTTATGATATGCTTCCTGGGTCAGGCAAACAAGGATATTGGGATGTGTTACCTTTGGGAAATTTATTTCGGAATCTGATATGAGCACATCTGATTTTGTTGCGCCGCCTCTTGCTTCAGCTCCGTAAGACTGGGACTGAACCGCAACAAGGTTTTCATAGAGCACGGCTGCCTCTGCAATTATTATGGAGGCGGTAATCACTCCCTGACCGCCGGAACCCGAAAATACAATCCTTACTCTTTCCATGATTACTTTCCCTTCATCGCCCTTTCGATGACTTTGCCGTATTCGCTGCAATATTCAGGCATATCTTTTTTTACGAATATACCTCTCTCAATGAGGCTCTGGTTCTCCTGCTTTGCCTTTGAACCGATCGGAGTCGTATTATCTTTCATACGCTCCATCATTTCAACGGCGCCGCCCTCCTTGTTTTTTCTTCCGAAGTAAGTCGGGCACTGGGAGAGAATTTCAACCACCGAAAAACCCTTGTGAGTGATAGCCTCCATAATAAGCTCTGGGAGTTGCTGGGCGTGGTATGTAGTTGTGCGAGCCACGAAGGTAGCGCCTGCGGCTTTTGCAAGTTCTACAATATCAAATGAATGGTCGATATTTGTATAAGGTGCTGTTGTTGCGAGTGTTCCGTAGCCTGAAAGAGGCGAGTACTGCCCTCCCGTCATTCCGTATATCCGGTTATTCATGATTATTGCGGTCATATCTATGTTCCTGCGTGCGGCATGTATGAAATGATTTCCGCCTATTGCAAGGGCATCTCCGTCACCCATCGGAACTATCACATTAAGTTCCGGCCTGCTCATTTTTATTCCCGTTGCGAAGGCAAGCGCCCGGCCATGAACCGTATGTAGTGTATGAAAATCAAGATAACCGGAAATCCTTGATGAGCATCCTATGCCTGAAACCATTACAATATTGCTCTTGTCTATTCCAAGCTGTTCAACGGCTCTTATAAGGCCGTTTAAAACAATGCCGTGACCGCATCCCGGACACCACATGTGGGGAAAGAATCTCTCTCTTATGTAATCTTTTGTCGCCATATCCTATACTCCCATACCCCTGATCAGCCGCATTATGTTTCTGATATCGGTCGGAGTTATCAGCGCCCCGTCGATACTGTTTGCAAGATATACATTTTCAGGCTTGTCAACGGCCATTTTTACCTGTTGAAGAACCTGCCCCATATTCATTTCAACAACTATCACGCTTGTTGCTTTGGCGCATTTTTCCCGCACAATCTGGGCAGGAAAGGGCCACAGTGTCTGGAGTTCAAGAAGCCCGAGGCTCTCTCCCCTTGCTCTCCTGTTTTTAACCACATGAAGGGCAGAGCGTGCCGAGGAGCCGTATGAAACAAAAACAGTCCTCGCATCCTCGAGAAAATATTCCTTATACCTTGCAATGGTGTTTTCGTTGTTCATGATTTTATCGACAAGATGGCGTAGAAGACCATGAACGATAGCCGGGTCGCTCGATGGGAATCCCCACATGTCATGAAAAAGTCCTGTGACATTATACCTGTGGATTCCGCCAAAGTCCGACATCGGAAGGCGTCCGTCTTCCCTCGGAAGGTAGGGATGATAATCAACCCCTCTTTTTACGGAAGTTCTGAGCCGCTCAACAACAGGAAGCTCTCCTTTTTCAGGGATTACAAGACGTTCCCGCATGTGCCCTATGATTTCGTCGAAAAGAAGGATAACGGGAGTTCTGTATGTTTCGGCCATGTTGAATGCATCGACCGTTACAGAGAATACGTCCTGGTGATTCGATGCGGTGAGAGCGATTATGGCATGATCTCCATGTGTTCCCCATCTGGCCTGGTTTACATCACCCTGGCTCACATGCGTAGGGTTGCCTGTTGAAGGTCCTCCGCGCTGGACATTTACAATCACGCAGGGAATTTCGGCCATAACCGCATAGCCGAGGGCTTCCTGCATAAGTGAAAAACCGGGGCCGCTTGTAGCTGTCATGACTTTATTGCCGGTCAGAGACGCTCCGATGATTGCGCAAATTGATGCAATTTCATCTTCCATCTGGAGAAACCTGCCGCCTATCTGAGGGAGCCTTACCGAAAGA
Organism: uncultured Desulfonema sp.; assembly: GCA_964402865.1. Classification (GTDB taxonomy): domain Bacteria; phylum Desulfobacterota; class Desulfobacteria; order Desulfobacterales; family RPRI01; genus RPRI01. The sequence goes on from CAYODW010000073.1 coordinate 6,138, forward strand.
TGTTCGGCTATTTCTGTGGAAGGCGTTATCGGATAGCCGGCAAAAAAATTGAGTCCTGCATATAGTGCCGCTTCCACGCAGGCTTCATTTCCCTGAATAAATTTTACATTCTTTTCTTTCATATGATAGCCCTATTCAGTAATTATTTCTATGGCAAGATCAGGACATCTCAGTTCGCAAAGTTTACATGCTATGCAATCCTCAGGTCTTGCCGCAAATGCTTTTTCCTCCGAGTCGAGTTCAAGCACTTTTTTCGGGCAGAAATGCACACAAATACCACATCCCTTGCACCAGTTCCTGTTTATCCGATGTTCTTTCAGTTTAGGTTTCTTCCCCATGTGTCGGTTCCTGGTTTCTGATAAAAAAGGGTTCAAGGATTCGAGGGTCCCAGGGTTCAAGGAGTTTAGTATCGCACCACTTGAGCCATTCTATTTTCTATTCACTTTCCTATACAAATCTTTGCATAAGTTCATCAACAATTTTATCAACGTTATCCGATGTTATACCGAGACTTGTGCATGCCTTTTCAGCATTCTCAAGCCTTATTCCATTCTGCATATCAGATAGACGTGAAAAAATTCCAAGCCGCCTTCCAATCTGATATGTTATTTGATTTTTAGACGGCATGTCAAGGAATGTCCTCAGAACATTAAGAATTTTTTCCTTGTCCCGGGGAAGAGTTCCCTCCACGTCTTCGAAAAGGTTTAATATATGGTCGCTTTTTATTATGCTGTTTATTCCGTTGAGATTCTCTACAAACAGCAGGATCTCTTTTGCCATAATTACATCGGTGCATTTTTCAAAACGGCCTGTTTTGTAATCGTCATATAGAGCTATTTTTTCAGGAATTGCAAGTGTACGAAGGCGGATAAAATCGGGATTTATCTTATTTAATGCATCTGCTGTTTCAAGAGCATGATCGGTTGATAATTTAATTCCGCCAAGACCGGGCATGACATATTCAGACAGCTCAAACCCTGCTTTTTTTGCTTTCTGTCCCGCTTTTATCTGAGTCTCTTTTGACACTCCTTTTTTCACCATTTCAAGGACTTTATCGGAGCCTGATTCAAGGCCGATATGTATCCTGTTCAAACCTGCAGCTCTTATCGAAGATAGTTCGCCGTCGCTTATCCTCGCTACTGTATGGGATCTCGCGTATGAGGTAACCCTTTCAACCCAGGGGAAACATTTTTTAAGATATTCAAGTATTTCAATAAGATCGGATGGCTTGATTATAAGACTGTTTGCATCCTGAATAAATATTGATTTCATTCCGTAAGAGAGCCAGTGGTATGCCGCATTAAAAGCCTGCCTTTCTTCAGGTTTTATTCTTAGTTCGGCAGTATCAATCTCTGTTCGGCCTCTTTTTTCTGCTTCGTCGGCAAGCTGTTGCAATGTTACGACATGCCTGTGAACTGTATCAATGTCTTTAATAACATGTTCAACAGGGCGTAGAGAAAACTTTGATCTTTTATAGACAGGACAGAAGGCGCAGCGGTTCCACGGGCAGTTTCTTGTAACGCGTATTAAAAGGCTGTTGGCTTCGCTTGGAGGGCGGATAGGTCCCTGCTCAAAACCCTTATATTCTGAAGATGTAGTTTCTTTTGATTTCAAATAGTTATTTCCAGTTTATTGAGTAAGTAAAATATTCATTTTGAAATAAACTATAAGGCATAATGCTGATATAATCAAGGAGCATAATATTAAAACTTCAAATACGTCTTTGACAATTTAACCGGGTTTGGCATATTATAAAAAACAAGGTTATTTTTCCGCTAAAAACATAGATCAGAAACCAGGAGTTTTATTTTTGAACCGAAACAGTGAGCGCCTTCCCCGTCCGCTCTGCGGCGGGGTTAGCGAGCGAATTAAAAATGGATAATATTCCTTACGGTCGAAGTTTCCCCGACCGCTCTGCGGCGGGGAGCTTCAATAAATATCTTATAATAGCCCTGTCGATATTATCTTTTGTCGTCATTGCTGCATTGTTACTCATGTTTGATATGATTGACTATGCAAAAAAGCCGGCAGGTGCTGATAAGACTGTAAAAATTCTGACTGTGGGCAAGAGAGAGGGTTTCAATGTAACAATTGAGAATTTGAGTGAGGCGGGAATTATTAAAGATCCGATAAGATTCAAGCTGCTGGCCCTAATAAAAAGATATGACACAAAAATAAAAGCCGGAGAATATGCGCTTTCATCTTTAATGCCGCCTGCTGTCATACTCGATATGATGGTGAGAGGAAAAACATACCTTCATAGGGTTACCATTCCTGAAGGGTATAACCTGCGCCAGATTGCTGCTGTTATGGCAGATGCCGGCTTTGGAACAGAGGAAGATTTTATCAAGAAAACAACCGATCCTTCGTTTGTAAGTAATAAGGGAATTGAGGCGAAATCTCTTGAGGGCTACATATATCCCGATACCTATTATTTCCCCAAAGATGAATCCGTAGAAGATATTTTGTCTGCTATGGTAGAAAGATTATGGGCTGTTTTTAAACCTGAATGGAAGGAAAGGGCCAAAGAGCTCGGATTTTCAATACATCAGATTATTACACTTGCATCAATAATCGAAAAAGAGACCGGGGATAAAAATGAACGCGAACTGATTTCATCGGTTTTTTATAACAGATTGAAAAAAGGTATGCGCCTTGAAACCGATCCTACGGTAATATACGGTATAAAAAACTTTGACGGCAATATTACCCGCAAACATCTTTCGGCAAAAACCCCTTACAATACATATCTTATAGAAGGTCTGCCACCCGGACCCATAGCAAGCCCCGGATATGATTCGATCAAAGCGTCTCTTTATCCCGCTGAAACCCCTTATATTTTTTTCGTATCAAAGAATGACGGAACACATTATTTTTCGGCAAACTTCAAAGAGCACAACCTGGCGGTCAATAAATATCAACGCAGCGAAGAAAAAGAGCCTCTTCCAGAGGTAAATTCAGAAACTAAATCAGATGCTTTAAAGAATAATCAGGTAATCCAGCCTATCCAGTAAAAATCCAGTGCGGCGGAATTTCGCGGTAATGAAAAAATAAGCAGAGGGGTAAGTGCTCGCTGCTTTATTACAATTCGAAGAAAAAAATAATTTAATCTTATATTTGACAGCATGTTATTAAGTTTGATATAAGAATATATAAAATTAATGTGTCATTTATTTAAACCGAGATTGCACTTGTAACCTGTCGGTATTGCAAATAATTCAGCTATAATGCATTAGCGGAGGGCGAGGCAATCTCTTTATATTTGCGAGCGTTGAATAAATTATAGCGATTGTCAGAATAATGTTTCGAATTCCTGCGGATCGCATACGCACTCATAACCAAACGGAACATATTTATTACATTTATTATAGATAAACAGAGATCATAATAATGCAAGATTTAAAAAGGCCGGATAAGGATAATCAACCCGCCTTTTCTATAGCGAAACCAGGGTATTACTTTATAATAGCTTCCGTTTTTGCTACAGCGGTTTTTACACTGACAGGAGTTGCTTCAGTTGCGATTGCCGGGCTTGTGGTAACAGTTTTTATCTGTTATTTTTTCCGGGATCCTGAAAGGGTTGTGCCTGCGGAGGAAGGAGCTGTTGTTTCTCCGGCCGATGGAAGAGTGATTATTGCGGGGCCTGTTGATGAAAATCCTTTTTTTGAAGAGAGTTCCATAAAAATCAGCATTTTCATGTCCGTATTTAATGTTCATGTTAACAGGATTCCCCATGAGGGAAGAGTTTTGAAAATCAGCTATTACCCCGGTAAATTTTTTTCCGCAAATCTTGATAAAGCCTCAAAAGAAAATGAGCACAACGCGGTTTTAATAGAAACGGATACGGGGAAAAAAATTTGCATGGTGCAGATTGCCGGACTTATTGCAAGACGCATAATATGCAGATTGAAAGAAGGAGATGTTGTATCCAGAGGCGATCGGTTTGGTATTATTTGTTTCGGATCACGGCTTGATGTTTATCTTCCGTCCGATGCTAAAATATGTGTCCAGTTAGGAGGCAGGGTAAAGGCTGGTGAAACAATTTTAGGTTACATTGAAAATGACAAAAAAATATAATATAGCTGTAATACCCGGAGACGGCACCGGGCCTGAGGTTATTGCCGAAGGGATTAAAGCGCTTGATGCTGTTTCAATGAAGAGTAATTTCAGGCTTTCTTATCAGAATTTCAATCTGGGCGGTGAGCATTATAAAAATACAGGTGAACTTGTTGATGATGCTGTTTTTGAATCATTGTCCCGTTCTGATGCCATATATCTTGGCGCAATCGGACATCCGGATGTTAAGCCGGGAATTCTTGAGAAGGGGATTCTGTTAAAATTAAGATTCCATTTTGATCAGTATATCAATTTAAGACCCGTGAAACTGTATGAAGGCGTTGATACTCCGCTTAAGAACAAGGGTCCGGAACATATAGATTTTGTGATTGTTCGTGAAAATACTGAAGGTCTGTACACCGGAGCCGGCGGTTTTCATAAGAAAGGGACCCCTGATGAGGTTGCGATCCAGGAATCGGTTAATACCCGTAAAGGTGTAGAAAGGTGCATTCGGTATGCATTTGAATACTGCCGGAAAAGAAACAAAAGAAAAAAGCTTACCCTGTGCGGCAAGACAAATGTGCTGACATATGCTTCTGATTTATGGGAGCGCACCTTCAATGATGTCGCAAAAGAATATCCGGATATTAATACGGATTATGCAAATGTTGATGCGATTTGCATGTGGATGGTAAAGAATCCGGAATGGTTTGATGTCATAGTTACAGATAACATGTTCGGTGATATAATTTCAGATCTTGCTGCAATAATTCAGGGAGGTCTGGGGATTTCTGCCGGTGCAAACATAAACCCTTCAGGTATTTCAATGTTTGAGCCTATTGGCGGATCCGCCCCAAAGTACACAGGAAAACATGCTATAAACCCTATAGCCGCAATCCTTGCAGCCCAGATAATGCTTGAAACAATAGGGGAACAGAAAGCAGCAGTAAAGATAGAAGATGCGGTAAAAAAGGTTCTTCGCGATGATTTAAAGGATGTTGCTGCCGGTAAAATGGGATATACTACAGATGAAGTTGGAAACCTTGTTAAGAAATATATAGAGGCATGAGGCGAAAGGCGAAAGTCGCGAGGCTGAAGGCGAGAGGCGATAGGGGAAATCGTTTATCAGTTATCTGTGGTCAGTTGCCATGAACTACTATCAACGAACTTCGAAGTACGATCCACGAAGTACGATGTACAAACGACGAATATGAACCCTTATTCAAAGGATGAATTGACATGTCTAAGAAAAAATTTAATGTAGCTGTTGCAGGGGCGACGGGGGCGGTAGGGAACCAGATGATAGAATGCCTTGAAGAGAGGAATTTCCCCGTCAAATCCATTAAATTTTTGGCTTCGAGCCGATCAGCCGGGCGGACTCTTCGTTTCAGAGGCGATTCCGTGCCTGTGGAAGAGATGACCAAAAAATCATTCAAGGGAGTTGATATCGCTCTGTTTTCGGCCGGCGGCGGTACGAGCCTTGAGTTTTCGCCGGTAGCGGCAAAGGCCGGATGTGTGGTTATCGACAATTCAAGCGCGTGGAGAATGGACCCGGATGTTCCGCTCGTGGTTCCGGAAGTCAACCCACACGCTGTAGCAGGTTATAAAAAGAAAGGAATAATCGCTAACCCTAACTGTTCCACAATACAAATGGTCGTTGCTTTGAACCCCATCCATAAAAAGTGCGGTATAAGGAGAATTGTCGTTTCAACATATCAGGCAGTTTCAGGCACCGGTAAAAAGGCTATTCATGAGCTCTACGATCAGACAAGAGCAATGATAAATTTTCTTGATTATAAAAAAAATGTATATCCCCACAGGATAGCATTCAATTGCCTTCCGCATATAGACGTATTTCTTGATAACGGCTATACCAAGGAAGAGATGAAGATGGTACATGAGACACGGAAGATAATGGAAGATAATGGTATCGGAGTCACTGCAACTACTGTCCGGGTTCCTGTCTTTTTCGGTCATTCCGAGTCTGTAAATATTGAGACAGAGAAACATATTTCGGCTGAAGACGTAAAGCTTCTTCTTCAAAAAGCGCCCGGCGTGAAAGTTGTAGATGATGTCCGTAATAATATTTACCCTCTTCCTATTGATGGGGCAGGGCAGGATTTAACACTGGTGGGCCGCATACGTCAGGACGAATCGATTAAAAATGGTATCAATATGTGGGTAGTAGCCGATAATATCCGAAAAGGCGCCGCCACAAACGCTGTTCAGATAGCGGAAATTCTGGCAGAAAAATATTTGTGAAGAGGGAAAAGGCAGAAGGCCTGAGGAGTGAGGCGGAAGGCAGTAGATGGTGGACCGTTAATAGATAGATGCAAGCGGCAAGTTGCAAGATGCAAGCGGCAGGTTGTGACCTGAAACTTGTGACTTACAACTTGAAGCTTTAATTCAGGAGTGTAGAGTTGGAAAGAATTCCCATTACAAAAGAAGGTTATGAAGCTCTTAAGAATGAGCTTGAATATTTAAAGAAAGTTGAAAGACCTGCTAATATCAAATCAATCGAGGAAGCCAGGGCTCACGGCGATCTTTCTGAAAATGCCGAATTTGCGGCTGCAAAAGACCGCCAGGCATATCTGCAATGCCGCATTGGCGAACTGATGTACAAACTGGGCAATGCGGATATAATTGATCCGGGTTCGCTCTCAAAAGACAGAGCTGTATTCGGATGCAAAGTAATCCTTGAAAATATTGATGCCGGCGAAAGCATAGAATATCAGCTAGTGGGACCTGATGAATCGGATATTGAAAAAGGACGCATCTCGGTTTCTTCGCCTCTCGGGAGAGCCATTTTAGGGAAAAAATCGGGTGAAGAGATAGTATTGGATGCTCCCGGCGGAAAAAGATATTATGAG
>CAYODW010000074.1:0-853 GCA_964402865.1 uncultured Desulfonema sp.
CTTGATTTCCTTGAGCTTGCCCAAAATTGCCTATTTCCGAATTGGAAACTCACATGTGTCCAAATTTGGTTTCCGGATGGCCACGAATTATTAAGTTTGAGATTTTAAGAATCCGGGAATTGAGAAAAGGTGTGAATAGTCGATAGTGAGTTGTGAAAAAACAAAAAACTGAAGTGGAAATATACGATGTCGCTTGTTGTTAATGAAATTTTTAACAGCATTCAGGGAGAATCCCTTTATGCCGGACTCCGGTGCACCTTTATAAGGCTTACAGGTTGCAATCTCAGGTGCTCTTACTGTGATACAAGGTATGCCTATGAAGAAGGAATAAGCCTTACCGTGACCGATATTCTTTATAAAATTTCAGGTTATGAGTGCCCGCTCGTTGAAATAACCGGCGGAGAGCCTTTGATTCAGAATGAAACACCATTATTGATAACAAATCTTATTGAAAACGGCTATAAAGTTTTACTGGAAACAAACGGAACGATTGACATAAGCGATGTTGACGAAAGGTGCGTTAAAATTGTCGATATTAAATGCCCGGGAAGCGGCGAATCCGGAAAAAATATCCTTGGTAATCTGAAAAGCCTTAACGCAAATGATCAAATCAAGTTTGTAATAACCAACCTTGAAGATTATGAATATGCAAAAGAGATCATAAAACAGATTCCCGGCTGGTTTTTAAGAGAAAATATACTTATCTCACCTGTGCCCGGCAAAATGGCATTCTCAGTTCTGGCAAACAGGATATTGGAAGATAAATTGATGGCCCGTTTTCATATTCAACTGCATAAGATTATATGGCCGGACATCAACAGAGGAGTATGAGACCTTTGCATAACACCCCCTT
>CAYODW010000074.1:863-12986 GCA_964402865.1 uncultured Desulfonema sp.
AATCCTCGAAATACTAAATTGTATTCCTGTGGTTAAAATTATCGCCTTCCTTGTACTTGGCCAAAATTGTATGTTCTACAAAGATCTCATTATAAAAGGAACTATTCCATAATGAAAAAGAAAGCAGTTATTCTTTCAAGCGGAGGACTCGATTCAACTACTGTTATGGCAATTGCCAAAAATGAAGGATTTGAGCTGTTCAGCCTCAGTTTTTTTTACGGCCAGCGCCATTCATATGAATTGAATGCCGCAAAAAAAGTGGCTGATGCATTCTGTGTCGCAAAGCATCTTGTAATTAATCTTGATCTTAATAAAATCGGCGGTTCCGCTTTAACGGATGATATTGAAGTGCCCAAGTCCAGATCTCTCGATTCAATGAAAGCGGAAATACCCGTAACGTATGTACCGGCCAGGAACACAATCTTCTTGGCTTACGCGCTCGCCTGGGCTGAAGTTATAAAATCTTTTGATATATTCATCGGAGTCAACGCTATAGATTTCAGCGGATATCCCGATTGCAGACCCGAATATATAAGCGCATTCGAGATGATGGCGAACCTTGCCACAAAAGCAGGCGTTGAATCTAATACCCGGTTAAAAATAAGAACTCCCCTGATAAACCTGACAAAAGCTCAAATCATTAAAAAAGGGACCGAGCTTGAAGTTGATTATTCATTGACCCACAGCTGCTATGATCCGGACAAAGAAGGCATTGCCTGCGGCCTTTGTGACAGCTGCCTGTTAAGGATAAAAGGATTTGAAGAAGCAGGCCTGAAGGATCCGGCAAAATATATACCGCGTACCATCTAAAGTATGCGATGTTTCCAGCCATCTATCCATTGACAATATTTTCTTTCAAGATTATTTAGTTTCCATCCGGAAATGGCTCTTTTGAGATATCTCTGTGTCAATCTGCGGGATTTCTTGTGCGACGTACTATATGTACGTCTCCGCGCAATCCCTTGATTTCCTTGAGCTTGCCCCAAATTGCCTAATTCCGAATTGGAAACTTATTTTTATCCGAAATTGGTTTCCGGATGAACACTATTTATAAAACATAATTATGATTGAATTTTAATCATTTATATGTTTATGAATTAACCATATACTCTCTGATCATTTATAAAACTTAGCCAGAGAATTATTATCATGAGCATTTTCAAAAAAAATCCGGCGGTTTTGACGGGAATATGCATTACCATCCTTTTTCTGGGTATCGGCTTGTTCCGCATGGATTTCCTCGATACCCTTGAGCTCAAACTTTACGATGTCATGATGGGATTAAGAGTAGATCCCGGTTCCCCGAGTGAAATAGTTATTGTTGACATAGATGATGATTCGATTGAGAAACTGGGTCGATGGCCCTGGCCCCGTTATCTCCTTGCAGATGGTATCAGAAAGATAAATTCCGGAATCCCGAAGGTGATAGGCCTCAACCTGATCCTAAGCGAACATGAAGAAAGCTCAGGATTAAAAGCGGTCAAGGAACTTCAGGAACTCTTCACATCGACTTTTTCCGATAAAGCCAAGGATAAGAATACCGAATACCTCCAGGCTATTCAGAAAACAATTGAGAATCTCGATAATGACAAAAAACTTGCCGACGCAATTAAAGAATCGGGGAAAGTCGTGCTGCCGGTCTTTTTCAAGGAATCCAGAGGTGCAGGCGGAGAAACTGAAAAAGCCGACATCTCCCTTTCAGAATATTCAATACATAACATCAGAAGCCCGGCGGATGCACAATACTATCAGTCTGATGAAATTACTCTCCCTATACCATCATTCATTCAGTCTTCAATAGGCATTGGTCATATAAATTTCGGAAATGACCCTGACGGTATTGCAAGAAGAGAACGCCTCATATACGGATACAGAGGATCCTTTTTCCCGTCATATACTTTAAAGCTCGCTTCTGTCTATTTAAATATACCCGGCAATAACATTGCCGCAGAATTAGGCTCAAACGTAACTTTGGGTTCGCTTAAAATTCCTACCACTATAAGTTCTGAAATGCTTGTAAATTTCAAAGGTCCCGGAAACTCTTTCAAGCGCTTCTCTTTCTTTGATGTCATTAATGATAAAATTCCTTCCAGCGTCTTTAAAAACAAGCTTGTCCTGTTAGGCGCCTCTGCTTCAGGGATAATGAATCCGATAGGAACTCCAACAGATCCTGCCATGTCATTCGGCGAGTTTTCGGCACATACGATCTGGGCGATACTCAATAAAAAATTTATTCAGCAGCCTTACTGGAATCCGATTGCCGAACTTGCAATGATCCTTATCATAGGTCTTCTTATAACCTTTGTTTTCCCTAAATTAAAAGCAATGACCGCGGGGATAACATTTGTTCTTCTCCTTATACTGCTTACGGGAAGTTCGGCCTTCTTATTTGTTTCAAATGGATACTGGATCCGTACCATCTACCCGATAATTGAACTTATTATAGGCTATATTGGAATTACCAGTCTTAAATATTTTGTTACCGAAACAAGAAAAGAAAAGATAGAAGGAGAATCGGCTGAAACAAACCGCATGCTGGGTCTCTCTTTCCAGGGTCAGGGAATGCTTGATATGGCTTTTGACAAATTCCGCCGCGTTCCTGTTGATGACCAGATGAAGGATATTCTTTATAACCTCGGGCTCGATTACGAAAGAAAAAGGCAGTTCAACAAAGCCGCTTCCGTTTATGGACATATTGAACAGCATGATGCTAAATTCAAGGATGTATCCGAAAGGAAGAAGAAGCTTATCCAGGCAAGCGAGACAATGGTTTTTGGAGAAGGATTTCCCGGATCTTCATCACCCGGTGACGGATTAATTTCCACTGCAACAGGAACCAGACCCACTCTCGGCAGGTACGAAATATTGAAGCAGCTTGGTAAAGGCGCCATGGGCATTGTTTACCTCGGACAAGATCCAAGGATCAACAGAACGACAGCGATAAAGACTTTTCGTTTCAGTGAAGAGGAAAATCCCGAAGAAGTTAAAAAAATGAAGGAGAAGTTTTTCCGTGAGGCCGAAAGTGCGGGAACCCTTTCACACCCGAACATTGTCACAATTTATGACGCGGGAGATGATCAGAACCTCGCCTATATTGCCATGGAATTTCTTGAAGGTGAAGATCTTGATAAATATACTAAAAAAGATAATCTTCTCCCAATACCAAAGATCATAGGATATGTTGCGGATATAGCCGAAGCTCTCGATTATGCTCATCAGAAGGGAGTTGTCCACCGCGATATAAAACCGGCCAACATAATGCTTATGAAAAACGGCATTGTAAAAATAACAGACTTCGGCATTGCCAGAATAACAGCTACATCCCAGACTCAGACAGGAGTTGTTAAGGGTACCCCTTATTATATGTCTCCCGAACAGTTTTCAGGAGAAAAGGTTGACGGAAGATCGGACATATTTTCACTCGGAACAATGTTTTTTCAGCTATTAACAGGAAAACTTCCTTTTTCCGGAGACAGTCCTGCAGCGCTTATGAACCAGATAATGAACGTAAAACATCCCGATCCAAAACAGATTAACCCCAGAATTTTAAAGCCGGTTGTCACGATTATTGACAGGGCCCTCGAAAAAGACCGTGAAAAACGGTATCAGAGGGCATCCCTGATGGCAGCAGATTTAAGGGAAGTCCAGAGAAGAATTGAAGCGGCTATCCTAAAGATGAAAGCAGGAGGTACTTCCTGAGCGCGCATTGTTTACTGGAAGGCATCATGCTTGACCTCAATAAATATTGATTGTAAATATAATTGGTGTCCATTCGAAACTTGGAACTTTATGGCAGTAATTGAATCTAAAGGCATAAGTGATGTCGGGAAAAAGAGAACAGGCAATGAAGATGCCATGTTTCTTGACGACTCCTTGAATCTTTATGTAGTAGCTGACGGCATGGGGGGACACAAGGCCGGAGAAGTGGCAAGCGCTATTGTGGTTGAAACCATCCGTGACTACATGAAGCAATTTAAAGAAATCGATGGAATTACTGAAGAGCTTGAAGATACGGACAAATCCATTTCGAGAGGAGCAAACAGGCTTGTTTCAAGCATTAATCTTGCAAACAGGTGCGTTTACGAGTTATCACAGAAAAATGAATCTTATGAAGGTATGGGATCAACTGTCTCGGCCGTTCTGTTTACCGAAGAAAGCCTTATTGCGGTAAATGTAGGTGACAGCCCTATTTATCTGATACATAAAGGTGAAATAGAACTTATATCAGTTCCTCACACCGTTTTGGCTGAACAGACGTCAATCGACCCGGACGGAGCAAAAAGACTTGCCCCCCGGTTTGCGCACATGCTCACAAGGGCCGTTGGAATTGAAGAAACAATCAAGCCCGATGTGTGCGAAACCCCTTACTTTGAAGGGGATATATTGGTATTGAGCTCGGATGGTTTGAGCGACAAGGTCGAACCTGAAGAGATACTCAAAACTGTCGGTAAGGAGCAGACCAATAAGGCATGCATGGCGCTTGTTGATCTCGCAAACGAGCGGGGAGGAGACGATAATATAACAGTGATCGTACTTAAGGTTAAGGATAAAAAAAATAAAACAGGCTGGTTTCCGTGGCTTTTGTCAAAGATTGGTAAGATAACGTAAATATTCTTTAAACAGTATTATAAAAGAGGTGTTGAAATGCCGATATTGACTCTTAAATTCAAAGATAATGTTATTAAAGAGTATGATCTTGAAAAAGGGAAATCGATCAGCATCGGAAGGCGCGAAGAAAACAATATCATTATCGATAATCTCGCGGTATCCGGACACCACGCCAAAATAGATAACGTAGGAGAAGGATTTCTGGTAACCGATCTCCAGAGCAAAAACGGTTCCTTTGTTAACGAGCAGCTTATTTCATCACACTGGCTGAAACACGGAGATGTCATAACGGTAGGCAAACATTCAATTGTTTTTGCATACAAGGAAGGAGAAGCCAGGCCCGAAACTGCCGGCTCCGAGGAAAACATGGACCAGACAATGGTCATGGATACAAACTCCTATAAATCCATGCTTGCCAAGAGTTCTCCCAATGCAACTTCACCGGATATTGCGAAGGCACACGTAAAAGAGCCCATAGGAGTTCTTTCATATGTTGCCGGGGGGCAGGGAGAAGTTGAAATATCCAAAAAGCTTTTTAAAATCGGGAAAGCATCGACAAATGATGTAGTTGTAAGCGGATTCCTGGTTGGGCAGGTCGCCGCCACAATCAGCAAGAGGCCGGACGGATATTTCTTTACCTATGCCGGCGGCACATCAAAACCGAAAGTAAACGGCGCTTCAGTCACCGAATCTGTTCAGCTCAAGGATTTTGATGTTATTGAAATCGGTTCGGCAAAAATGCACTTTTTTGTAAAATAGCAACTTGTTGTTATCACATCATAATCATTTTAATTTTTTAAGCAGGTTCACCAATTAATAGAGTGGAATTACAAAACGTATCAGCAACTGCTTATCTGGTTTTTTTCTCAAACCAATATCTTTTCAAACCCTTTCATTTCTGCTTTATCTACCCGGACAACATAAATATTTCAAAGGAGATATGTAATGCCGTCTTTTGAAAAGGCCCCGCAAAATGAGACTCAGCCTGATGCTATTATCCCTTATACAGAAGGGAAAAATCCGGAAAAGGATGCCTGGTACACGGCGTTCTTCATTGAAAACCATCTGGACCACAACTCTTATCCCGATCAGGTCGCAACCCCTGAACAGGTAAGGTTCATGGTTTATACGGAAGAAGATGAACGATTCTATCCATGCTCTGACAAAATGTTTGTAAGCATAATAAACAGAAACAACCCTGATTTCATACAGGAAAAATATAATCTGGTTCTTGAGCGCATATTGAAAGTCATTGATGAGCAGATAGAGGAGCCTAATGAGAACAGCTTCCTTAAATCCCTGATAAAAATCAAGTTCATGCATGAAACAAGAGACCATCTAATGCTCCCTTCCAGGCTCGAAAAACGGCTTTTACGTATATTCATAAACCACTCCCATATATTGGATCCATACCTGTGCGAAAAAGTCTTCCGCAACGTGCAGACAGGAAACGTTCTTAAATCGGAGGCTTTTAAAAAAGCCCTGAACCGTATAGATACATCGTATTTTACGGAACCACCCGATACCATATCAGACATAAGGAAGCTTGCGGATTACCTTGAACTTAAAAGACTTTTTGCCCTCTCTGTTGAAACATCTCTCTGGACATCCGCAAAATCAGCAGGATTTGACGAAGACGATTTCCTTGAAATATTCAAGCGAAACTTTACCGGTAACGGCGTTGAAATGCTTTTTGACTCTTTATGTGTAAGAGAAAACGGCAAGGCACAGGAAGCCCGCAGGAAGATTCTCTGGCTCATGGACGAAGCTGGTGAAGTAATGGTGGATATTGCAATAATTAAAAATCTTGTCAAGCTTGGACACAGAATAATAGTCGTATTCAAGGAAGGTCCTCTTTTTACCAAGGTTGATTTTATCGATTCTATAGAAGATGAGTCGTTAAAAGAAGAACTTAAAGGCACATTTTTCATTAAAGAGAGATATCTCGGAAAGAATGAGCTCATCAGAATTATCAGGAGCGATAATGAAATAATCGCAATTTCCGACGGAATACACGAAAACGTAAATCTGCTTTTGAGTTCAACAACCTTTGCCCGCTTTTTCAAGGAGGTTGATTTTGTAATCTCAAGAGGACATGACCAGAAAAGGCGTTTTTTCGACACCCATTTTCAATTCACCCAGGATATCTATAATATATCAGCCGGTGATGACGACTCTGTGAATATAAGCTACAAGCCAAAGCATCCTTCGGTGATTAAGTTCTCCTATGAAGACCTTGAGAAAAAGGCAGTGACAATAATCGGTCAGATGTATGAAGCAAAGAAAAAGGGAATGACTGTTATCTTTTACAGCGGCATAATCGGTTCAATTCCCGGGAAAATTCATATCGCGAAGAAAATCATGTCTGTTTTCATACAGCATCTGAAAGAGCAGTTATCAATGACATTTATTATCAATCCCACAGAGTATTATGAGCCTGGAATGGATGCCGATGATCTCATGTACATGTGGGAAATTGTTCAGCGGAGCGGTTTTATTGATATCTGGAGGTTCCAGACATATGAAGACATTGTTGATTCTTTCAGGATAATGGGAAAGAAAATCCCGCCCGAATGGGTCGGCAAGGATGCTACGTTCAGCACAGGATGCACCAAGGAGATGAAAATTGCGTGTGAAGTTCTCGAAAAGCACCCTGAAATGCAGATTATCGGCCCTTCAAGAGAAAAATTCATGAGGCGTAACGAATACGGCGTAGGCAAAATGTACGACCGGAGGCTGGGGAATATTTGCAAAATGTAATAAAATATTTATGTCTGCCCTGTCTTCTTCGGCCTGTCCTGCAGCCAAACTCAAAGAGTCCCTTTTAATTCTTTAAAACTCCATAGAATTGAAACAAGGGCAAGAACACTGATAAGCGAAGAGACAATTCCGATTGCAGGAAGTCCTCCCAAAAGCCAGACAGGCCCTCCCAGTAATGCCCCCAGCACCCGTCCAAGTCCTGATGCTGCAAGATACGCCGACAGCATGGTGGCTCTTGCTCCAGGTAAAAACTCCGTGCAAAGGGATATGGAGCATACAATCGTGAATTCAAAAACAAAGAAAACCACAAACAGACCTCCCAGGGCAAAAGGAAAACTTTTCCCGAAAAACGGGAGTGCGCCATAGCAGATAATTGAAACAGCAAGTCCTGCAACAACCGAACGTTTGAGCCCCAAACGGTCCGAAAAAAGAGCCGTCATAGACTCACCGAGAAATTCTGCAAGCCCTATGGCAATAGTTCCGAATCCGAGCGCAAGTATGCTTAAGTTAAATTCCTTTTCAAGCCACACACCGTAAACAACGAAAAGATTATCATTCGCAGCGCTGATTAAAAACATAAAGAGAAGCATTCCAAGCGCAGATCGATCCTTTCCGAGATTTTTTATTGCACCAAAATAATCGGATGATGCAAAAGAGCGTGTTTTTTTAACATCAGGCGGTATAGTCAGAAGGATCGTAATCATACCGGCAATACCAAGGATCCCAAGAGCAATAAAAGGGGCTTTCCATCCAAAACGATCAATGAGAAAAGCCGCAATAGGTATTCCTGCAAGCGTGCTTCCAGCCCAGCTGAATTCTGTAAGACCTACTACAAACCCTCTTTTACTGAAAGAGATGCGTTCGCCGACATAAGCCAGAAAAGCAGGGTCAAAAGTGCTTTTGGCAAGACCGGAAAGAACAAGGGCAGACATTACTATCCAGTAATCGGGGAAAAAACCCACAGAAAGCATCCCGGCTGCAAGCATTGCAAGTCCTGAAATCATCATGGTTCTGTACCCGATTCTGTCGGCTACAGGGCCGAGAAACATCCCGAAAATACCTGCCGCCTGGTTACCCGCAATCATTGAGGTTACAGCAGTGACATGAACTCCCAGTCCACGGCTGATAGCGGGTGCAAAAGGATAGGGAAAACGCCTCGCGGTATTAAGCAGAATCCGGCAGACTGTTGCGAATATGATACTGACCGCAAGTTTTTTATCAATTATATCCGACCCGTTATTTAACGATTCGGGTTTGCCTTTTACCATATCTCAAACATCTCATATTATGCCAAGTTGTGCCAAATTGTAGGCATTTATTTTTAGTGATGATATAAATTTAAAATGAGTCCATTATCCATTGTATCATAATAAAGCAAGGCTGGATGTTCAATAAATTTGCTTTCTTTTTTATTATAAATCAGTATATGTCAACAACTCATCAGTTCGCTTGTTGCTTTTAGTACCAAAAGCAGTATTTATAACAGGCGTTTGCCTCGGGCTGATGTCAGCCCTTGCGATTGGAATAGTTCTTGGGAGATAAAAAGATTCATGCGCATTAAAATACACCAGATTCTTCTTCCTCTCGATTACGAAGAGAAAGATATCCTGAAAGCTGCAGCCGCAAAAGTTAAATGCAGTGAAAGTCTCATCTCCGGCCTGAAGATTATCCGCCGTTCAATAGACGCAAGGAAACGCAGCGAGGCGCCTTTCTTTTCAATGCACATTGAAATTGAAATATCGGAATCAGCCGGTTTGAAGATGACGGATGAGAAAGATATTCAGATAATTTCCGGAGAAAAGATATTCCCGGAAATAAAGATCCCGAACATATACGGGAAAGAAATAAGCCGTCCTGTCGTTATTGGCTCCGGCCCTTCCGGTCTTATGGCAGCTCTCGCTCTTTCGGAGGCCGGCCTCTCTCCCCTTCTGATTGAACGTGGCTCTCCTGTTAATAAGCGAACTCCCGAGGTTTCCCTTTTCTGGAAGAAAGGCGAGCTGAATCCGGAAGGAAATGTCCTTTTCGGAGAAGGCGGCGCCGGACTTTTTTCAGACGGCAAACTGACCACGCGAAGCAAAGACAGGCTAAGGGTTCGCCGCTTCCTCGAGACACTAGTAAAATGTGGAGCGCCGAAAGATATTCTCATCGATGCCGAACCGCATCTCGGAAGCGATCTTTTAAAAAAAATCGTCCCGGCCTTCCGGAACCTCATTGAAAATAACGGCGGAGAGGTTCGTTTTCATTCCAAACTTGAAGGGATCAATGTCGATAAAAACAGGCTTCGCGGAATAATTGTAAACGGAAGGGAGATAGAAACGGAAAGCTGCATACTTGCAACCGGTCACAGCGCCCGTGATGTATATAAAATGCTTGCCGAATCTGGCGTGATGCTGGAACAGAAAGCATTTGCCTTGGGTCTTCGTCTTGAAATACCCCAGAAACGTATAGACCAGGCCCAATGGGGAAGCTATGTCGGACATCCGCGCCTGGGAGCTGCGGGATTCCGTCTTACACTCAAAAAAGATGGGAACAGACGAGACTGTTATACTTTCTGCATGTGTCCGGGCGGCACAGTAATTCCCTGCGCATCATCCCGGGGAGCTTTAACCACAAACGGGATGAGCCTTTCAGCCCGGTCGGGGCAGTTCGGGAATGCTGCTTTTCTTGTTCCGGTCGATCCGTCTGATTACCCGGCAGAATATCCGGAGGCAAATGGAATGCATCCCGCTCTTTCCGGAATAGAGTTTCAGGGCAGAATTGAAAATCTTGCCTATGTTGCAGGGGGAAGCGATTTTTCTCTTCCCGCAGCACCTCTTTCCGGGTTTTTAAAAAACAGCTGTCCCGATACCCTTCCTGAAAAACGTTCATGGCCCAGATCCCGGCCTGCAGATTTGCATCTCATTCTCCCCGGTTTTGTCTGCGACACCCTTTCTGTCGCCATCCCAGGAATGCTTCGTCTTCTTCAAGGAGTTTCACCTGAAGAAGCGCTTCTTTATGCCCCTGAAACAAGAAGCTCAAGCCCGGTTCGTATTTCCCGCAAAGAAAATGGTGAGTCTGTGACCGTGTCCGGTCTCTTCCCGTCCGGTGAAGGAGCCGGTTATGCAGGAGGTATTGTAAGTTCGGCCGTTGACGGACTTCGAGCGGCCGAGGCAGTCATTTCCTTTTCTTGCTGTAAATACTGAGCCATTCATCGTGGAATTCTTCAAACCGGTTCTTCTCTATCGCGCCCCTGATCTCTTTCATTAGGTCCTGGTAGAAGGTTAAATTATGGATGGTAAGGAGCGTTTCCGCAAGAGGATCGCGTGAAAAGAGGAGATAACGCAGGACCATGCGGGGATATGTCCTGCATGTATAGCACCTGCACCTTGTATCGAGCGGGAACTTATCCTTCCGGTAGGTTTTATCAAGTATTCTGATCTTGCCCATACGTGTAAAAAGGGTGCCCTGCCTGGCATAGCGTGTCGGAATTATGCAGTCAAACATGTCCATGCCCTTTCTCACTGCAGCGAGTATATCTTCAGGCAGGCCGACTCCCATTAAATATCTCGGCTTATCTTCTGGCAAAAAATGGACCGTTACTTCAACCACTTTTTTCATGAGTTCAAAACCTTCACCCACACTGACTCCGCCAATCGCATAACCGTCAAAGGGGATCGAGGTAATTTCAATTGCGCTTTTCTGACGAAGTTCCGGAAATATACCGCCCTGAATGATTCCAAACATGAACTGGTAATCCTTCAATTCAACGCCCCTGCACCTCTTTGCCCAGTCGGTCGTCCTGTCAACCGACTTTACTATGTACTCTCTCGATGCGGTGTGCTCAACACATTCATCAAAGGCCATAACGATATCGGCGCCGAGATCTTTTTGGATATCCATAGATTTTTCAGGCGTAAGGAAAATCCGTTCACCATCTTCTTCGTATGAAAATGAAACCCCTTCATCGCTTATATCTTTCCCGGGAAGTGAAAATACCTGGAAACCTCCCGAGTCGGTGAGGATGGTCTTATCCCAGCCCATGAAACGGTGAAGACCGCCCATCCGTTTGACCGTGGCAAGCCTTTCGCCCAGGGAAAGATGGTATGTATTGGCAAGAATAACTTCCGAATCGGTTTCAGCGACATCTCTTGGCGTAGTTGATCTGACAAATCCAGCGGTGCCGACAGGCATAAAAGCGGGCGTTTGAACTTTCCCGTGAGCTGTTGTAAATTCTCCTCTTCTTGCGCCGCATGAATCGACTGCAATCAGGTCAAAACCTATATCTTTTGAATTCATTTTATTTGTTTCCTGTTTTTATCCTGCAATTCCAACAACAGCCCCGGTCATGCAGGTTGCAAGAGTCCCGGCAACAATAGACCTGAACCCAAGATTCACTATTTCTTCTCTTCTTCCCGGCTCCATGGTTCCCATTCCTCCTATCATTATGCCGAGGCTTCCGGGATTGGCGAATCCGCACATTGCATAAGTCATTATCAGAAGGCTCCTCGGACTCAAAGCTCCTTCGGGAAGATTGCTCAAGTCAACATAGGCTATAAGTTCATTCAATATCGTTTTTGTTCCCATCAGTATCCCGGCAGTGTGCGCCTCTTTCCATGGAATTCCCATGAGCCAGACAACAGGAGACATCACAAAACCCATTATTCTTTGCAGCGATACAGGCCCGCCATCAAAGTCCGGAAAAATTCCAAGAAGAAGATTTATAAGATGCACTACGGCAACAAGCACAACAAGCATGGCGATAATATTTATCAGAAG
>CAYODW010000075.1:0-12653 GCA_964402865.1 uncultured Desulfonema sp.
CTACTCCCACGGCAAGACCCTCCGGAATGTTGTGAAGCGTTATGGCGAGAACAAGAAGAATGCTGCGATGCCAGCCTGTTTTTATCCCTTCCGCCTCTTCAGTTTTAAAGCCGATATGAAGATGCGGAAGTATTTTGTCGGCGCTCCACAAAAACAGACCGCCTGTAAGAAATCCTGTAACGGCCGGAAGCCACGCGGGAAATCCGAGTTCTCTCGACATCTCGATGGCAGGCGCAAGCAAAGACCAGTAGCTTGCGGCAATCATGACGCCGGCTGCAAATCCAAGCATACCGTCAAGCGTCTTCCTGCTCATGTTTTTAAATCCGAAAACACAGGCCGCGCCAAGGGCGGTAAGAAACCACGTAAACAAAGTAGCGCAAAGAGCCTGAGCTACCGGATGTATCTGAACGAACCAGATCATTTCCCCCTTCGCCTTCTTCTTTTTTTTATCACCACAGAGACTGAAAAGCCGGACATCGAATATCGAATTTCGAATATCGAATATCGAAAAGAGATGTCGATGCACGTTTATCGTTGTTCGTGATTCGTGGTTCGCAAGAGGTCAGCCAATTTGTGTGGCGGATCCGCGATCTACGATTCACGATCTGCGTCCGAAAGGACAAACCTTTATGCAGATTCCGCAAATCGGAACCCCCATTTCGGGAATTACCGCAAACTCTACGGCAAGTTTATCGGTGCAGCGTGAAAGGTTCGAAGTTTCATTCTTGCCAAAAATAATCATATAAATTAAACTTAAAATGAGCTTTTCAAACAGGGAGAAATTAACAGATTTGAAAGAAAACAGCTACAAAAAATATTCGGACTGGCACGATTTACTTTCAGACAGCATAAGCACCGCTGAAGATCTAGCAAAATATCTGCCTGTCGATACAGATCAGATAACAAAGATTACGGATCGCTACCCTATGCGCATAAACCCTTATTATTTTTCACTTATTATCAACAAAGGAGATCATATCCGGAGGCAGGCTGTTCCTGATCCGAGGGAGATTGAAGAGATATCAGGTTCCGATGATCCTTTATGCGAGGAGAAACAGTCTCCTGTTCCCAATCTCGCCCACAGGTATCCTGACAGGGCGCTTTTCATGGTTTCAAACAAATGCGCCATGTATTGCCGCTTCTGTATGAGGAAACGAAAAGTGGGCAATCCTTTTACTGTTACAGAATCTACTATAAATTCAGGCATAGACTATATAAGGGAAAATAAAACAATCCGGGAAGTAGTCATATCCGGCGGTGATCCCCTTTTGCTGGAAGATTATGAAATCGACAGCATCCTGAAAAGACTCCGTTCGGTCGTGCATGTAGAAATAGTGCGCATTCACACAAGGGTTCCGTGCGCCCTGCCCCTGCGCGTCACAAAAAACCTTGCGGCTGTTTTGAGGCGATACCATCCCCTTTTCATAAATATACATTTTAATCATCCTGACGAAATAACGGATGAAGCGGCCCTGGCCTGCGCTGCTCTTGCCGATGCCGGCATTCCGCTCGGATGCCAGACGGTGCTTCTTAAGGGCGTTAACGACAATCCGTCCGTAATGCGGACTCTTATGAAAAAACTTCTCACAATAAGAGTAAAGCCGTATTATATTCATCATCCTGACTTTGTAAGGGGAACCGCGCATTTCAGGGCTACAATAAAAGAAGGGCTCGACATCATGAAATCTCTTCACGGACACGCTTCAGGTCTCTGTGTGCCTCAATATATGATCGACCTTCCCGGTGGAGGAGGGAAAGTCCCGCTGTTGCCTGAATATATCAAGTCAGTATCGGACGGTAAGATTATGGTTGAAAATTACAAGGGGGAGAAGTTTGAATATTCTGAATAAAGCCCGGCAGGCGCTTTCTACCGGGCTTTTTAAGCTTTCTGTTTTATAATTTTGATTATTTTGGCTTTGTAGGCATCTTTCCTGGCCATCCTGTTTCCCAAAACCCTCACAAGAAGAAAAGCGGCGGCAAAAGAGAAAAAAGCAGCGCCTGCTGAAAACAGCGTTTCGTTAAAACCGTACTTCAATGAAATTTTCTGCCCTGTCAGCGCGCCGGCAATCATGAAAACTATCGGTAATATATATAGAAGGAAAGAGGCTTTAAACAACGATGAGGATTCAAAACCGATCACAACCCTGTCGTCCGCTTCAGCCCCGATTTTATTAATCGCTTCAATCTCAGAATCTTTGCCGCCGCCGAGCATACTGCATGCGTCTTTTCCCTCGCACGAATCGCACGCGTCTGATCTGGTAGTCTTAACCCATGCTGTGCCCGGGCCGGTTCTTAATACAACACCCTCTTCTTTTGCCAAAATACCATCCTAAAATTAATTATAAAACCATTGAGCCAATTCCCGAGCTTTTCAGGCATGGAGATATTTTTCCGGAAAATCTATACGTCAGCGACTATTCCAGCCTCCGGGGAATATCCGGATTTCTCATAGCAGATAAGGCCGCACTTTAAACACCTTGACGCTTCCTTTCCTGCCGTCTCCTCGGTAAAACCTTTTTCTGCTTCACAGCCTCTGGAAAGCTCCCTTAAGCTGCTAAGCGGCATAATCTGGCGGAGACTCTTATTAACATTTTCAACGGTTGAGACATCCTGTATTATCGATTCGAAGGTTAAAACTTTTTCCGGAAGCATAATCGACGCACCATACATCATTTTATGAATGGAAGCTGCGGCCCTTCTCCCTGCTCCGATTGCTTTTATTGCGCCGCTGAAATCGCTCAACACATCACCATCGGCAAAAAGTCCTGTTTCATTTTTGAAGGCAGGCTGTTTATATGTTTCGGCTCCCTCCCAGTAAACTTTTGTCTGATCCGGTTCTTCGGGAGTCCCTGTTTTTGTTTTTCTGAAAATAAGTTCCGGGAAACGTGCGGAAGCCATAATCAGCTTTGACGAAGGAATCATTTTAATATTCAGAGAATCAAGATCGACATATTCAATCTGTTTTAATTCGTTTTCTTCTCCCAAAATGCGGACAATGCCTGACCTGAATATAACGTTAACTCCTTCAAGCTCTTTTTTGTTAAAATCAATCTCCTTGAACCGGATGTCATCTTTTGATTCTCTGAACATTATGGTGACATTTTCAGCCCCCCGTTTCCTGCAAATCCCGGCCGCCTCTATGGCGAGTTTGTCTCCTCCTGCGATAACAATATCTTTCCCGGATGAAAGCCCGCCCCCGTTCATAAAATTAACATCGATTCCATTTTTCATAAAATCGATCAGAAAAGAATAACCCGGAATCTCCTCTCCCTGAGCATTTGACATCCCTCTGGCCAGCCTGCTGTCCCAACCTCCTGTTGCAACAAAAACTGCTTCATATCCTTCAGATAAAAGAGAGCTTACAGTAAAATCCCTGCCCAGGAGCATATCTGTCTTTGCAGTAACACCCATTTCAATAATTCCATCTATATCCCAGTCCAGAACCTCGTGCGGAAGCCTGTTTGATGCAATGGCGCTCCTCAGCAATCCCCCAAGTTTTTTCGATGCTTCAAAAATAACCGGATTGTGTCCAAGGCGGGCGGAAAAGAAAGCCGCAGATAAGCCTTCAGCTCCGCCGCCGATCACAGCCAGCTTTTTGCCTGTTGGAGGCGCTTTATAAGGGAGTATTCTTTCGCCGCTTGTTTTTTCATAGTCGGACGCGAATCGTTTAAGATAATTGATAGCCACCGGCTCATCAACATACTTTCGTCTGCAATTCAATTCGCACGGGCGCGGACAGATTCTTCCTATAACGGTCGGAAAAGGATTTCTCTCTTTGATAATCTGGACAGCCCTGTGATAATCTTTAAGCTCAATCTGCCTGATGTATTCCCTGATATCTATACCGGCGGGACAGCTTCTCTGGCATGGTGTTGTGCAATCTTCAGTCGTATATTCATGCAGAATACGTCTTGTAACGGATGAGAGGGTGATTATGTGCTTCGGGCAAACCCGCTCGCAGGCCCCACACCCGGTACATAGCTTTTTGTCAACAACCGGAAGACCGTTTTCTCCCATTGAAATAGCTCCGAACATGCATGCATTTTTACAGCTTCCGAGCCCGATGCAGCCGATATTGCATACCTTCATGCCTCCGCTCAAAAGGACAGCAGCCCTGCAGTCATTCAAACCGTCATATATATATTTAATGTCAGCTTTTTCCACACCATATGTACATCCGGGCCTTGATATATCGGGTTCTTTTGCTTCAAATGAAACGCCCATGATTTTTGCTATTGCTTCACCGATTTCAGGACCGCCTGCCACGCATGAACCTGCAGTTGTTTTACCTGCAACAATGGCCTGGGCATTCGCACTGCAGCCCGGGAAACCGCACCCACCGCAATTTGCTCCGGGAAGTGCGCCTTCAACAGCCTCGATTATCGGATCAACATACACATAAAATACTTTGGATGCCACGGCCAGACAGACTCCTATCCCAAGACCAAGGCCACCCATCATTAAAATAGCTTCATACATGATTTTCTCTCCCAGGGTGTATATTTAAAAACATGGTTGATACCTTCGTAAAAAGTCAAAAAATGGAGCCGAACCTGCATCTGTCAAAACAGGTCATGCATTTTATGCACTTGCTCTTGTCTATCTTTGCAACTTCCTTCTTTTCCCACTCGATTGCCTCCGCAGGGCAGCTCTTAAAACAGAGGCCGCATTTTGTGCATATTTCAGGATCTATTTCAAACTTCAGTAGAGAAACACATCGTTTTGCAGGGCACCTTTTTTCAAATATATGGGCATTATATTCGTCAAGGAAATATCTTAATGTGGAAAGCACCGGATTCGGTCCTGTCTGACCAAGGCCACACAAAGCCGAATCTTTTATTGTATATGAAAGTTCTTTGAGAGTTTCAATATCTTCCGGCTCGCCTTTCCCTTCGCAGATTCTATTAAGAATCTCGAGGATACGGCGGGTCCCTTCACGGCATGGAGTGCATTTTCCGCAGGATTCATCCTGAATGAAATCCATGAAAAACCGGGCCATATCCACCATGCAGGTGCTTTCATCCATGACAATAGCACCTCCGGAGCCCATGATCGCTCCGACCTTGACAATCGCCTCATAGTCAACAGGGGTATCAAGGTACTGCTCGGGTACGCATCCTCCTGAAGGGCCTCCAAGCTGAACCGCTTTGAATTTCTTTTTTCTCGGAATGCCTCCGCCGATGTCGTATATGATGGTTCTTAAAGTCGTTCCCATTGGAACTTCAACAAGACCTATATTATTCACAGCACCCGACAGGGCGAATACTTTTGTTCCCTTGCTTGTTTCGGTTCCGACACCAGCATACCATTTTCCGCCGTTTACTATAATCTGAGCTATGTTGGCCAGTGTCTCAACATTGTTCAATATGCTCGGCTTCTCCCACAGCCCTTTATGCGCGGGAAACGGAGGCCGGGGCCGGGGCATGCCGCGCTTACCCTCTATTGATCGCATCAGGGCAGTCTCTTCACCGCACACAAACGCTCCCGCGCCCTGGTAAATTTCAATGTCAAAATCAAAACCCGAACCGAGTATGTCTTTTCCCAGAAGCCCGTATTCTCTTGCCTGTGTTAGTGCAATTTCAAGCCTCTTTATGGCAAGCGGATATTCGGTCCGAACATAAATATAACCATGGTGCGAATTGATGGCTTTTGCGGCAATGATCATTCCTTCTAGAACGGCATGGGGATCGGCTTCAAGCACACTTCTGTCCATGAAAGCTCCCGGATCTCCTTCATCGGCATTGCAAAGAACATATTTGACATCACCGGGGCTTGCTTTGGCAAACTGCCATTTCAAACCTGTAGGAAAACCGGCGCCTCCCCTGCCCCTCAATTCTGATATTTTTACCTCTTCTATTATCTGGTCGGGAGTCATCTCCTTAAGAGCTTTAGCGACTCCGAAATAGCCATCCCGCGCTATATATTCATCAATAATCTCAGGATCGATTATTCCCTTGTTACGCATAACCCGGAACATCTGGTGCGCAAAAAATGGAATATCATTCATAATAGGGATCGTCTCTTTTGAAGCCGGCTCAACGTACTGGAGCTTTTTATACGGACGACCTTTTAGGAAATGCTCTTCAACAAGCTTTGGAATCTCATCCAGAGTAAGCTTCTGGTAAAAAATCCCCTCCGGATGCACCAGCATAACAGGACCTACGGCACAAAACCCGTTGCATCCCGTTTCAACAACCTGAATCTCTTCATTAAGGCCATGTCGCTTCAATTCATTTCTTATAGCTTCTTTTACGGCGATGCTTCCTGTGGAATGACAGCCTGTGCCTCCGCACAGCATTAACTGGGTTCTTATCTTATTCATTCGAATCTCCCGCAATATTGACGATTTCGTGAAAAGCCATATGCGAACAGATTTGAGATTTTTGGTAAATAAATTTTTAAATTACCTACCATGAGCCGTCGAGTCCTCTTAAACCGTTCATGTACAACCTTCCGCTTGCAACAAAGAGTGAATACTTTGTGAGCAAAAGAGGCAGGTTATAGGATTTTGCCAGATTTACGACATGTTCATCAGGTTTTTTGCCTCTGACAAACACGATTGCAGCCACACCGGCTATCTGTGAAGTTCTTATAACATGTTCCGTCGTCAGACCGGTTAGAAGCACGCCGTTCTTCGCTATCGCTGACAATACATCGTCCATGAGATCGGCGCTGCCTCCTGCAACAACGGTTTTATCAAGCTGATCGTCACCGGTAATAACTGTTGCCTTCAATATATCTTTAATTTCAGATATTTTCATCTTTTTATATCCGCTTTCATATGAGCCAATTGCAAAAATCGTCATTCCTGTGTAAACGGGAATCCAAATATTTTTACAAAATATTGAAAAGACTGGATTCCCACTTTCATGGGAATGACAAATTGTCTCTATTTAGGATTTTTGCAATTGGCTCATAATATTTATGGTTTTTATCCCACTATCTCAAAATACTTGATATATTTGACGAAGTCCTGACAGGCGTTCCTTTAACTTGAACCCTTGACCCCTCGGATCCTTGAACCCTCATTTATATCTATCAAGAACATCCAGTACCCTGTCCGAACTCATAGCGCCGTGAATATCCTGATTTACAACCATGACAGGGGCAAGTCCGCAGGCGCCAAGGCACCTGACCGTTTCAAGCGAAAAACATCTGTCCGGAGTAGTTCCTCCCTCTTTTATTTTGTATTGATTACTTATCCGTTCCAGCACCTCTTTAATTCCTTTGACATAACAGGCTGTTCCAAGGCATATTTTTATCGTGTTTTTGCCTTTGGGGATCATTGAAAAAAGTGAATAAAAGGAAGCAACACCAAAAAGCTCGCTTGAGGGAATGTTTAATCCTTTGCTTATATAATCAATAAGTTCAACCGGAAGATAGCCCACGATATTCTGACACTCTCTTAATACGGTTATCGAAGCACCGGATTTATTCCTGTTTGAAGAAATAATTCCGTTTATTTTAGTTAACATATCTTTTGTAATATCAGAATGTTTAAAATCTTCGCCCATATTAATTCTCCCATAAATAAACATTCGCCCGCAAATAAGCTGCCGGAAATATTTTATTACTCTTTTTAATTTCACAACCATATTTAAAAGTCAATGATATCATAGAGGATGGAGTAATAAGTCCATCATTCTTGACTAATTGCATAGATTGGAATAATTAATCCCATCCGTTGTTTAACCTGTATTGGGTCAATAACATCTTAATATTGATTCATTCTACGGATCAAACAGGCACAGGAAAATGAAAAATATGAAAACATCAAAAGAGAGAGTTCAGGAGAGTGCCGACTTCATCAAAAAACGAATCAGGCGATCTCCCGCGATAGGTATTCTAACTGGTACGGGTCTTTGCGAAAGCCTGCAATCAATTAAAACTTCATTCTCATGCGAATACAGGGATATCCCGAATTTTCCGGTTCCAACAGTTGAAAGCCATCACGGAAAGCTTATTGTAGGCAATATAGAAAAACATATGATTATGGCCATGCAGGGACGCTTTCACCTCTATGAAGGATATTTACCTGCAGAAGTCACCTTCCCCATAAGAGTGATGCAGGAAATCGGCGTAAAAATACTGATTTTAACGAATGCCGCGGGCGGACTTAATCCTACATTTTCTCCGGGTGAAATCATGGTCATCTCCGACCATATAAATCTGACCGGACATAACCCGCTTACTGGTCCAAATGATGAAAATCTGGGCGTCAGGTTTCCGGATATGAGCGCTCCATACGACCATAAACTTGCCGAATCAGCTTTAAACGCAGGAAAAGAAGAAGGGATAATTATTCAAAAAGGAGTTTATGCGGGATTGATGGGGCCTTCTCTTGAAACTCCCGCTGAAGTCAGGTTTTTAAAAACAATCGGAGCCGATGCAGTCGGTTTTTCAACCGTTCAGGAAGTAATCGCCGGAGTTCATGCTGGAATGAGGATTCTCGGTCTTTCAGTCATAACCAACATCCACAATCCGGACAATCCTTCACCTTCAGCAATCGACGAGATAATTGATACTGCGGAAAAAGCAGCGATGAAAATCGAATCGATCATTAGAAAGGTCGTAAGTAAAAGAGATGAATAACTTTTCCGCTGATCTTCTGATAATAAACGGAACGGTCATCACTATGGAAGGTGAAGATTCCGTAATCGAAAACGGCGCCGTGGCGGTAAAAGGAGAAAATATTGCAGCTGTCGGAAAAGAGAGTGACCTTGCACAATACAAAGTCTCAAAGATAATCGATGCAAAGGGCGGAATAATAATGCCCGGCCTTATAAACTCACACACCCATGCTGCAATGACAATATTCCGGGGGCTTGCCGATGATCTTCCCTTAATGACATGGCTCAATGATCACATTTTTCCTGCCGAGGCTGGTCTCAATCCGGAAAAAGTCCATGACGGTGCCCTGCTCGCCTGCGCCGAGATGATCCTTTCAGGCACCACGTGCTTCTGTGATATGTATCTTTTTGAAGATCATGTCGCGCAGGCGGCGAAAGAAGCCGGGATGCGCGCTGTTGTCGGAGAAGTACTTTTTGATTTTCCCTCCCCTAATTATGGTCCTCTCGATAAGGGTTTTCTTTACACGGAAAGGCTTATTGAAAAATATAGAAATGACTCGCTTATAAATATCGCTGTTGAGCCCCACTCGCCATACTTGTGCGCGCCAGATCTGCTTCAAAAAGCATCCTTACTGGCTAAAAAAAATGACATGCTGCTCGTAATACATGTTTCCGAAACCCAAAGCGAGGTTTCTCAGATAAAAGAGAGATATGGGTTTACGCCGGTTGGGTTTCTTGCAAGTCTGGGCATCTTATCCTCAAACCTTCTCGCTTGCCACTGCGTCCATTTAACAGAGGATGACATTTCTCTTCTTAAAAAGCATGACGTCAAGATTGCGCATAATCCTGAAAGCAACATGAAACTAGCATCAGGCATCGCGCCGATCTCTGAACTGTTAAAAAATGGGGTATGCGCCGGAATAGGAACTGACGGCTGTGCCAGCAACAACAACCTTGATATTTTTCATGAAATGAGTATGGCGGGAAAGCTGGGCAAGATGCATATGCACGATCCGTCGGCCATGACCGCAAAATCGGTTTTAAGGATGGCAACCATTAACGGCGCAAGAGCGCTTGGTCTTTCAGATGTTACCGGATCAATAGAGCCTGGGAAAAAGGCCGATATTATTATTCTGGATATACGCAAACCCCATCTGACGCCCATGTACAACCCCGTGTCGCACATTGTATATGCAGCGAGAGGACGCGATGTAACAACCTCGGTCATAAACGGGAAATTGATCATGGAAGAGAGAAAAATACTCTCTTTCGAAACTGCCAAATCATCTGAGAGAGTAAGAAAAATTGCTGAAGAAATTAATATCCTGGATTCCCGCTTTCGCGGGAATGACATCACAATAACGTAAGAGAGAGACATGAAATATGATGCCATAATCCATAACGGCACAATCATAACAGTAAACAGTAATTTTGATATTATAAATGACGGCCTGATCTGCATTAAAGACGGGAAAATCGAAATTGTCTCATCAAGACCTGAAAATTATATTCCTTCAAGCGCGCCGAATATTATCGATGCAAAGGACGGGATAATAATGCCCGGGCTTATAAATACACATACACATCTTCCCATGACTCTGCTGAGAGGAATTGCCGACGATCTTCCTCTATCTGACTGGCTCAACAGATATATTTTCCCTCTTGAAGCAAAATACATGAATCCTCAAACAGTAAGGCTTGGTTCGCTTCTCGGCTGCTCCGAAATGCTCCTTTCGGGAACAACGACCTGCTGTGACGGATATTTTCATGAAGACGCGGTCGCGCAGGCGGCTCTTGAATCGGGTATCCGCGGTGTATTCGGGCAGGGAGTCATAGATTTTCCGGCGCCAGGCATACCGGATCCATCTGACAACATAAGAACCGCCGGACGGTTTGCCTCAGAATGGATAAATGTGTCATCTTTTATCCGGCCTTCCGTTTTCTGCCATTCACCTTACACCTGTTCCGAAGAAACCCTGAAAAAAGCAAAAAACATCACCCGGTCGAACAATCTTCTGTTCCAGATTCATACTGCTGAAACAAAAAACGAATTCGACATGATAATGTCAAAGCACGGCGTTTCGCCGGTAAAATATCTTGAAAGGACAGGGATTCTCGATGAAATGACCCTTCTTGTTCACTCGGTTTGGGTTGATGAAGAGGATATCCGGATAATTTCCGATCACGGATCGAAAATATCCCATAACCCTCAGAGCAACATGAAGCTTGCATCGGGCATCGCACCCGTTCCGGAATTCCTGAAAAACAGAATAACAGTTGGGCTCGGCACAGACGGCTGCGCGAGCAATAATGATCCGGATCTCTTCAAGGAGATGGATGTTGCGGCAAAGATCCACAAGGTCAATCTTCTTGATCCGACAGTCATGGATGCCAAAACCGTACTTCAGATGGCAACAATAAGAGGCGCACAGGCAATAGGGCTCGGAGATAAAACAGGGAGCATTGAAAAAGGAAAACAGGCCGACATCATAATAATCGATACGGACTCTCCCCATTTAATTCCCATGTATAACCCTGTCTCACACATTGTGTACTCCTCAACCGGATCGGATGTGAGAGATGTTCTGGTTGCAGGAAAAATAATCGTGAAGGACAAAACAATACTTTCTCTTGATATCGATGATATCATGGACAAAGTAAATCTTCTGGGAGCCCAGATAAAGAAAGACATTTGATCCATTTTTGATGAACTCGTAAAAAGTTCAAGTTCAAGGCGTCGCGAATTTTGAGGAATGAGGCGTACATAAAAGTACGCCGCAATGACGAAAGATGAAGCACAACGAAGAAATCGGACTTTTTACGAAGCCGTCATTATGTTATTCAACGGTCCAGATCAATAACTTTTATTGACACTTTTGTATCTTTATTATATTTTCAGCACATTCTTGATGCAACTTCCTGAAGCGGTTCTTTTTTTATAGCATTTTTCATTCCGGACTCTATATTAGGATCTTTCAAAAACGATGACACTCTCTGAACTCAAAGATATTCTTGAAGCTTCAATTCTTGTCGGAGATAACCATCTTGACAGGCAATTCGACAAATGCGGAGCTAGCGATCTCATGAGCGACATTCTGGCTAGTCTCTCCGAAGGATCTGTCCTTCTTACAGGACTCACTAATGTTCAGGCGGTAAGAACCGCCGTTGTAGCCGGAGTGGGAGCGATTATTTTTGTAAGGGGGAAAATCCCTCCTCCGGCAGTAATCGATCTTGCCCGGACAGAAGGCATTCCTTTGCTTACAACTCCTTTTTCAATGTTCATATCATGCGGCAGGCTTCATGCACACGGAATAACGGGACTCAATGGAATGAGATAATATCCATTCGGAAAGTGAGCATATCTGATGACGGCCTTTAAAAAAAGCTTTAATATCAAAAAAAGGGACTTTGTCAGAGCAGGTGAAGCCTCAATAAACGTTCAGAATATTCTCAAATCTTTAAATATGGATCCTAAATTGATCCGCCGCATTGCAATATGCGGATATGAAGGAGAAATGAATGTAGTAATGCATGGCGGAGACGGAATTTTAACGGTTGAAATTGATACCGGAAAGATAGTGCTCGATATTGAAGACAACGGGAACGGCATAGAAAACATTGAACTTGCCATGCAGAAGGGATATTCTACGGCAACCGAAGAGCACAGAGAAATGGGTTTTGGGGCCGGAATGGGACTTCCCAATATTAAAGCAAATTCAGATGTGTTATCCGTCGAATCTGAAAAAGGGAAAGGAACCCGTGTGCATATGGAATTTAATGTCTCAGACGGCTAAGACGGGTTTTAATTATGCAGGTTTCCGCTGATACAATGCAATCTTTACATTACGTTACTTTTGATGCTGATATATGCACGGGGTGCACCAATTGCATCAAAGCATGTCCAACCAAGGCGATCCGTTTATACAAAGACAACCCCACATGCCTTACGGACAATTGCATCAGGTGCGGTGAATGTGTGAGGGTTTGCCCGACAGGCGCCATAAGCACAAAAACTTATGAACTTGAGGCTTTACAAAAAGACAAGGTTTCCGTTACCCTTGTCTCTCCGGTCCTTTACTCCCA
>CAYODW010000076.1:0-8538 GCA_964402865.1 uncultured Desulfonema sp.
GGCAGACAATCGTCTTCCAGTATGATTCCTTCTTCCACTTGTTCAAAAAACCAGTCAATGGCGGAGCTGACGGCTTTTTTGCAGCCAAGGTTCTTCTCTCGAAACAGCATTTTGACATCACAATCCCAATCGATAGCTCCGATTATCCGTCGGGTTTGTTCACATAATTCTGAATCACATGGCCTATCGTTGCGAGGGCCATCGGCAGCAACAAAAAGGTTCGCGGGACGTGCCTCACGAATACGTGCAAAAACCCGCTGTGTAAGTTCTGGCCGGTTAAAGATAAGAAATAGAACAGGTGGACAATCCATAGTCCATGCTCCACGTGTTATAAATCATCTCCTCCGGTATAGAATATCGGAGTATGATTTTGTAATGTTTAATACGGCAATTGGTTCATATAAATTGTCTATAACTGCATCAACCTCTTCTCTGTAACGAACTTCAATCAGCATGAACTCAATCTGGTGATGATAAAAATCAATGCCTTTAAGAACTTGTGCTTCATATCCCTCTACATCCAAAGAAAGGAGGTCGACTTCTCTGATACGATGTTCGTTCAACACCTCACTTAGTGTTTTAGCTGGGACGCTGACAACGTATGTTTTCTCATCTGTAACGAGATACTGCTTACCGTTTTGGATGTGTAGTTGCTCATCTTCTGCACTATTCATCCCACCCTTCACAACACTCATTAAGTTACAATAGCGCATTTCTATTGTTTTATCGAGATAATCAGAAGCGACTAGAGCACAGTTTTCCACGATACATTTGGGTCGGTTCTGGAGACATTTTTCAGCTAAATTCGGAATTGCTTCAATCAGTAAGCCTTTCCATCCCTTGTATTTCTCAAAATACAATGTGTTGCTTTGGCTTATACCGTCGTTAGCACCAACTTCAATAAAAAATCCGTTTCGAAAATTGATGTAGGAAAGTAGTCTTAAATCAAGCTGATTAAGTGCATACGATGTTCTTTTGAAATGAAGCAGCAAGGCTCTTATTGATTTGATAATCATGAAGTAAGTTCCTGAATTGTCCATTGTCCCATCAATAGTAAAGGCGCTGATGTTCCAAAGCCTTCTTTGCCAGTTCCATAAAAATCGCCGGATTCAATATCTAAGTGGCCAACGGCATTCCGAGGCCAATCAGCCTCTTGACCACTTACTGTGACACGCGCACCTATCTGGAAACGACCCACTGAAAGAGGAATCCTTTCAAGAAGGCAACGAAATTCTCCTTTGGACGGCACCCTCTCAAAAGTCTGTCCGACATATGAACTATATAGCACTGCGAGAGTCACCTTATCTCGAATCGAAAAGCCAATATCAATATCTCTCAATTGCTCTATCCTATTAGACCTATAACCAAAAACCAGAACTATATCCATGCCACTACGTACTGCCATCAACTTATTGCCATGTATATCCTCAATATGAAAACTCGTCAGTCTGATAACACTATTTCCTGACCGGTCTTTTCTATCAGCCAACGGAATATCTTCAATTATTGAAGGGAGTATAGTTTCGAGATAGTATTGAATTGTTGTTATGGCATTGTTCTGCTTTACAATACGGCCATTATCTATTAGTATCGCTTTCACACATAGATTTTCTATAGCTGCCATATTATGACTAACAAACAAAACCGTCCTTCCTTCTTTGGCTACATCCCCCATTTTCCCGAGGCACTTCTTCTGAAATTGTGCATCTCCCACCGCAAGCACTTCATCAACCACCAAAATCTCCGGTTCCAAGTGTGCTGCTACAGCAAAGGCCAGGCGCACATACATGCCGCTTGAATAGCGCTTGACGGGTGTGTCTAAGTATTTCTCCACTTCGGCAAAGGCTACGATCTCATCGAATTTTTGCTTTATTTCTTTTCGGGTCATTCCAAGGATTGTGCCGTTCAGATAAATATTTTCCCGCCCGGAAAGTTCCGGGTGAAATCCAGTTCCAACTTCAAGCAGACTGGCGACCCGGCCCCTGATAGTTACCCGTCCTTCTGTGGGTTCTGTTATGCGGCTCAAAATCTTCAATAGCGTACTTTTTCCGGCTCCGTTACGGCCGATGATGCCCACGGCCTCGCCACGGCGGATCTCAAAGCTCACATCCTTGAGCGCCCAGACTTCTTCCATCGTGTCGCCCTGTATAACGGGCTTTCCAGTTGCCAGGTCTTTGGTCTTGTTCCATAGAGTTCGGGCATTCTTCATCAGAACATCTCGGAGAGCGGTATAGTTGCCCCTTTCCGCCTGGTGGCCTATGATGTACTTTTTGCCAAGATTTTCAGCTTTGATGACGATGTCGGACATGATTAGTGAAAAGTTAAAGGTGAAAAGTAATAAGTTAAAAGTGGAAAGTTAAAAGTGGAAAGTTACCTCAAAGTTTTGGCCAAGCCGTAGAGCATTTTAGAGATTTCTGTAATTTTAAGCATTAGATCAGTAACGTATTTCCGGTCATTCCTGAGTTAACAACCGTTCCAGTTGATTTACCAGATAAAAAGGGACATCGAGCAATCTGAAACTGCGCTTATTTTTATTAACTTTGGCCGTTAATTGATTAACGGACGGCTTGGCGGAACTGATTTTAACGGCCTGGTCTGCTTGTTTTTTAACTACATACGAGTGTAACGACTTTATTGTGCTCCCTGAACCAGATTTGACCTCTATGGGATACACTTCATTTGCGCATGGAAAAAGGAAGTCAACTTCTGCCTGACCCTCTGATTTTGGAGGTTGCCAGTAATATAATTCGGGCTGAATATAACCCTTTTTAGAATAGAGCAATTGCTGACCCACAAACTGCTCCGCCAACACACCATGATTGGCCAATTCAAGAGGTGAACTCATAACAGTTTGAGCGGGCAGGCCTTGTGCTGCAAACAACAACCCAATATCGATAAACAAAAACTTGCTGATTCTTATTTTAGTTTCGGCGCCCAACGGAATTCCGCCAGCATTACTGTGAAGCACACGATAGAACAAACGGGCTCCCAGAAAGCTCTCGATCGCCGCATTCAGTTGTCGATTATCACCGCTGGTCATGGCAGAAATCTCGTTGGCCTGTTTATGGGAAAATTGAAAACCCACCTGCCTTAAAATACCATTAAAAAAAGCATTGAGCCGAAGGGCATTTTGAGTGCCGGCGTATTTTGCGAAATCATCTTTGTAGGTTTGAATCAACGCTGTCTGATGCTTTAGAATTTCAGCATGATTGAAATGACTGTCAATCCCAAGCTGAATACATCCCGGCATTCCACCTGTCAGTGTATAGCGTCGAACAAGCGCCATCAGGTTGTCATGCACTGAGTCGGGCACGAGGTGCATGTTATTCACCTTAAGCATCTCAATGGTTTGAAAAGCTTTGGTCTCACTGATAGCAAAAAGAAACTCCTCAAATGTCAATGGTCCCATGAAGTAGGGTTCAATGCGGCCAACAGGGGTGGGAAGCCTGATATCATTGAGCACCTGATCGAGTAAGGAACCCGTTAAAATCACGGCCAAACCCGGCATCTCCTCCGAAAAATAACGTAAACATGGATACGCGGAAGGTGTTGCCTGTGCTTCATCCAGAAATAGGATGATATTGCTGTCCCGGGTAATCTGCTCGCCACTCATAAGAGAAAAGTTAAACAATAACTCATCCAATTTATAACGCTGAAACAGTGGTTCCAATTCGGTATGCCGCTCAAGGTTGACTTCAATCACCTTGACAGAGAGCTGCTCCGCCGCAAGGCGGACAGCGGTGGTTTTCCCAACCTGTCTTGCTCCACGAATGACCAAAGGTTTGCGCTTGCTCTGTCTATGCCACGCCTTGATATCTTCTATCGCACGTCGATTAAACACTGCTTCTTCCCCAATAACAATTCATCTTAAAGCATGCTTTGAATTAAAGTGGCACATATTATTACTAAATACGAATTAAAGTCAATGATTTTAAATCGCGCCTGCTGCCATACCTCCAAATTCTCAAAAGATTTCATTTCCATCTTCAATGTTCCTATCTTCGATCTCCCATCTTCTATATCAAATCTGCAAAAGTTTTTTCCATCTTACGAAAACGGGAGACACCCAGCCAGAGGAAGAAAGTTATGACAGCGAGGCTGAGCAGGAAGCCGGGCATGTAAACGGGGCTTTCGCCGCCGAGGATGCACCAGCGAAAACCGTCGATGACTCCCACCATGGGATTGAGGCTGTAAATCATACGCCATTGTTCCGGAACGACCTTGCTGCTGAATCCAACAGGTGAAACATAAAGACCGAACTGCACCACAAACGGGATGACATAACGGAAATCCCGATATTTCACATTGAGCGCCGTAATCCAGAGACCGGGCCCCAGGCTGGCCAGCAAGGCCAGGATGATGAAACCCGGCAGCAACAGCATCTGCCGGCCAGGTGCAAATTGAAAATAAACCATCATTCCAATCAGGATAATGAAACTGATGATGAAATCCACGAAAGCGGTTATAAGAGTTGCCGCGGGCATGATCATCCTGGGAAAGTAAACTTTGCTGATCAGCTTTTCATTGCCGATAAGACTGTTGGACGATTCCGTCAGTGCGTTTGAGAAAAGGGACCAGGGAAGCATTGCGGCAAAGACCATCAGGGCGTAAGGTGCGTTTCCGTCACTGGGAAGTTTGGCGATCCGGCTGAAAATAACGGTGAAGACAATCATAGTAAGCAATGGCCTGATAATTGTCCATAGAATTCCGATGATGGTCTGCTTGTATCTTACGGAGATGTCCCGCCATG
This sequence comes from uncultured Desulfonema sp., assembly GCA_964402865.1. Taxonomy (GTDB): domain Bacteria; phylum Desulfobacterota; class Desulfobacteria; order Desulfobacterales; family RPRI01; genus RPRI01. The sequence continues at coordinate 4,751 of CAYODW010000076.1, forward strand.
CCAGAATGATAAAAAGCTCCCGGTAACGCCAGAGGTCGGTCCAGTAGTTTTTCTCAGTGCGGCCGGGCTCAATGATGAGGATCTGTTCGTCTGAATGTGTGGAAGATAAGTCGGTCATTTATGAAAGGCTTGATAAGATTATAGGTGAATAGGGGATACCTTTTTTGTCCGCCTTTGGTTGTTGAGGTAAAAAAGTCTTGGAAATCAATACTTCAGAAGGGTTGGTTTTAGCACCGTCAATCCATCAATTCGCTTGAAATCTTTTTCGTCGTATGTATAGGTGGTGGTGATTCCCTTGTCCAAACCCCAGAACGCCATGACCGCATCGGCAAATTTTACGTTTTTCTCCTCATAGACTTTGAGGGCGTTCAGAAAAACACCAGCGAGTTCAACTTTGAGCTGGGGAGTATTTATGATTGCTTCGGCAAGTTCGCGAACAGCCTTTTGCGGGTATTTATAGACCTTTTCCAGAACCCATACAATCTCCAGAATAGTGACCGGAATGACATGCAGCACCAGACCCTTCTCCGGTGCGGTTCGTATCAGATTCTCAACCGCTTTCGCCTTGAGATCGTCATCCTGGACCAACATGCGAAGTATGGCGCTGGTATCTATAAATGCCCTATTCATCAGCACCCATCCCGCCCGCTATCCCTTTCTCCCGAATTTCATCAATCGTCATGCCCATACTGGGCAGAACACTCTTAAAATCAAAGATGGTTTTGCCCCTTCTGATAACAGCTTGCTCACCATCTGTATCCATCAACAGCGTGTCACCCACCTGGATATGAAGCTTTTGGCGCACCTCTTTAGGCAATGTTATCTGTCCCTTGGGTAGAACTTTTACTGCAAGCATGTCTAATTCCTCCTGTTCATTTAATTCCAACACATATATTATAGTAGGAAATACAATGGATGTCAAGACAACGAGAGACCTTTGCATTTCTTCCATTGTGTCGCCCTTTTTCACACTACCAGACTGTACGGATAATAAATTCCAGATCGTCGTGGCGCAGCGACCATCCGGTCTTTTCTCTAAGGAATAGGGGGCGTACATCAAAGTATCAATCGAACTGTGAAAAGTAAATGGTTGGAGGCCTAATACTGAAAAGTAGCTCTCTGAATATAAGTCAATGGGTTCCATACGCCTGATCATGTGGCCCGAGCAACACAAACTTGACTGTCTGGTCAGGGGTTGTTCCGCAGTCTGAGCAAAGGACAAAGGCATCATCGCCTTTTTTCCGGCAGATCTCACAGAACAGGTAAATGATAATGAAATTGCGTTTGACAGGGCAGGAATAGAATCCCTGCCAGTTTCCCTTCAATGGCTCACCCATTGAAACAGGGTTTTCAAGAATCATGTCGACTTTGTTTTTCACCAGTCTCCTGATGGAAGAATGCCTCTTTGAAGCTTTTAGAAAAGCTGTCTCGAAACGCTCTTCCATCATTCCGTAAACACCTCGTCGTAGGTATGCCACACAGCCGATCCGTCCTTGAGACGGGTCATGACTTCCTCCATGGCGTTTTGAAAGGCCGGGTCAGCAAAAATGAACTCGGCATTTCTGCCTTCAATTTTTCTTTTCAGGTTGAGCAGGTACTGTGTCATCAAATCGGCAACAGTGACGCGGTTTTCAGCGGCAAACACCCTGGCAAAATCCGCGATGTCCTGGTCGAGACTGATATTGATACGTGTTTTGGGCATAGTGTACCTCCTTATTGCATGTTCCTATCATACACACGGAAGGAGCGGGTGTCAAACTATTTTGGGAAGTGAGCGGGGAGCTGAGGAGTATAAATACAGCTCCGCCCCTTAAATTACATTAGGCAATTAATGCAATAATTTTAAAGTATTAAATAGTTATATTATAAAACTGAATTATTTATTTCTCTGTTTTTTCCCATATCAGAATGCTGGGACGGTTCTTTAGCTTCGGGAAAAAATCATTAAACTCTTCACCGCTCACAACCATGGTTCTGATTTTTCTTTTAATATAACGTTCAGTTTTTCTGCTCAGATCATTCAGATGAAACTGGTCAATGTTGCCTACAAGCAGAAGATCTATGATTCCGCTGTCTTTCCCTTCGGCATAATCATCTATAAGGTATGCGCAATCGATATCCCCAAGCCTTCCGACAATCCCGTCAATTACCTGATCTATCCCCATGACCTTGCTTACCATAGATTTAAGTTCCGGAAATATAGGATGATTCTTATTTGCCATATAATGAACATGGCGTCCGTTTTTTTCAGATTTTAATAGATTGGTCCTGGTAAGCTGATTTAATTCTTCACGGATTGAGTTTGTTGAAACATCAAATTCCTTGGCGAGCTCTCTCAAATATGATTTGGTCTCGGGATTGAAGAAAAAGCGGATCAGAAGCTTTATTCGTGTTTTTGATGATATTATGCAGGAAAATAAATTATCCACTCTTAACTCCTTTATGAGCAGTTATTCTACTCATAACAAAGTCGGAAAAGGCTGTCAATAAATATTTTAAGCAAAAGGGTTCAAGGATTTGAGGGGTCGAGGGTTCAAGAAGTGAAAAGTGAATAGTGAATGGTAAGAAGTCAGAATACAGAAGCAATGAATAGAAGCCATGGATCAGGCTGGCAACTGGTAACCGGCAACTTTAAATCGGATTATTTGAGCATTCGCGCTATGGCCTCAAGAGCCATATAATATCCATGGTGACCGAATCCGCAGAGAGTGGCTGTTGCAATATCCGCTATCATCGATTTGTGGCGGTAAGGCTCTCTTTTAAATATATTTGAAAGATGCACCTCTATAACAGGGGCCTTGTACAAAAGAAGGGCATCTCTTATTGCTATGCTGGTATGGGTATATGCGGCGGGATTAATTATAAGTCCTTCGTATTTTTGGGTGGCCTCCTGTATTTTATCCACGATTGCCCCTTCATGATTGGACTGGAATGAATCAACGATAAGGCCGAGTTTTTTCCCGAGTCTGAGAAGATCTTTATTGATATCGTTCAAACCGGTTGTTCCGTACACACCAGGCTCCCTTTTTCCGAGCATGTTAAGATTAGGCCCGTGAATGACCAGTACTTTCTTCGATGCCATTATTTTCTCCATGTATTTTAGATAAAAGGGTTTGAGGATTAAAGGAGCCAAGGGTTCAAGTTTAATTTTTTAAAATCCGTATTGTTTCCCTGTAATCCCTGCTTCCGAATATCGCCGATCCTGCAACGAAAACATCTGCTCCTGCGACGGAAACATCTCTTATAGTATCTTTATTAATCCCCCCATCTACTTCGATGAGAGTCGAAAGGCCTTTTTTCTTTATCATTTCTGAAAGGGATTTAATTTTATCAAGGCTGTTTCTGATAAAGACCTGCCCTCCGAAGCCTGGATTAACGCTCATTATAAGGACAAAGTCAATATCTTCGAGCACCCATTCGATTGCTGAAAGAGGAGTAGCCGGATTCAGAGCTACACCGGGTTTTACGCCAAGTTCTTTTATAAGCTGTATCGTTCTGTTTAAATGGGTGCATGCTTCAACCTGAACAGAAATATACGATGCTCCCGCTTTGGCAAAATCAGGTATGAATCGGTCGGCATTTTCTATCATGAGATGAACATCAATGGGAAGTGAAGTAACCCGCCTGGCAGCTTCAACAACAAGTGGTCCCATGGTTATATTCGGAACAAAATGCCCGTCCATCACATCAACATGGATCCAGTCCGCTCCAGCTTTTTCAACCGATTCGATTTCTTCGCCAAGTCTTGAAAAGTCGGCGGATAATATTGAAGGCGCTATCAGTTTCAT
>CAYODW010000076.1:8638-12433 GCA_964402865.1 uncultured Desulfonema sp.
CCACTGCTGTTAAATAAAGTGCCGACACTCTCGGGCAGATGAAGCCCATTATCAATACCAAAATCAGGGTGCTTTATCAAAAATTTTTTTATAACATCTTCGTTCTCTTCAGGTTCATTGCTGCATACGGCATATACAATTATCCCTGACGGTTTCAAGAGATTTGCGAGATTATCAAGAAAAAGAAGCTGCCTTTTCTTATATTGCACAAGGTTTTTCTCCCGCAGCTTCCATTTTAAGTCAGGATTTCTGCGAATGACACCCATGTTCGAGCAGGGGGCATCGAGAAGAATCCGGTCAAAATGTCCGGAATAGTTTTTTAATAAGAGGGGATTTCCTGTATCGTCTATTACTGTTGTGATATTTGTGATGCCGAGTCGCTCCATTTCACGGTTCAGCTTATTCAGTTTTTCCTTATCGATGTCGAGCGCAGTTATCTTACCGTTGTTTTTCATCAACTGGCCGATATGTCCTGTTTTGCCTCCGAGCCCGGCACACGCATCCAATACCGAATCTCCCGGCTTGGGATCAAGGAGCATGGTAACAAGCTGTGCGGCTTCATCCTGAACCTGGAACCAGCCGCTATTAAAGGCCTCCATCTCGTGAATGCTTTTTTCGGGGTTTGAGAAAGAGATCCCGAATGGAGAATGAATAGTCGGCCTGATATTCCGGACATCCGATTCAATGCAATTGATTAGTTCCCGGCGGTCTGTTTTAAGCGTGTTAACCCTTATAGTAATCGGGGGAATTTCATTAATTGCATCACACAGGTCGATTGTACGGTTTTTCCCGAGAAGTTTGATCCATCTTTTTATCATCCATTCAGGGAATGACTTGCTGACGGACAGGGCATGTTCAGGTTTTTTCACATTATCCGGAAAAAGAAGTGTTTCATGCTCCCTTGATGCTTTTCGCAATAGGGCGTTTACATATCCTGCACTTCGTTCTCCAGCCGAATGCTTTGCCATTTCAACAGAAGTGTTCACTGCCGCAGAAACAGGTATCCTGTTTAAATAAATTATCTGGAAAAGACCTATTCGCAGAATATTCAGAACTTCAGGTTTTGTTTTATTGATATGCAGTTTGGAAAGCTGACTTATTATCCAGTCGAGCTTTCCCCGCCACCTTAAAACACCGTATATAATAGCGTTAAAGAGAGCCCTTTCCCGTTTCGGAAGAATATAATTATTTTGAAACTCCTCCAGAAGGCTGTCGAGAGTCTTATCACTTTTATCGAGCGTGTTTAATATATAAAGCGCGAGGCTTCGGGCATCTTCCATAAGACAAACAACCTTTATAATCAGCTCAAAATGGTCCCCGGAGAAATATTGCTTCCGCGCAGATAATCTTTTATGGGGAGCCGTTTCCCGGATTCTTCCTGTATTTCCTTTATTGATAAAAGGTTTTTTCCGGCTGCGATGAACAATCTATCCCGTGCTTCACCGATAACCGTACCCGGAGCTTCCCTTAAATCGGCAGTGACAACATCGGAAACAAATAACTTTAACCGTCTGTTTCCGATAAACGTGAAAGCGCCGGGCCAGGGTGTCATCCCGCGTATGAATGCTTCTATCTCTCCGGCAGGTTTTGACCAGTCGATCCGCCCGTCTTTTTTCTTGAGCATAGGAGCGTATGTGGCAAGAGAATTATCCTGCGGAACAGGCTTTATTTTGTTTGCGCGGATACCCGATAAAGTCGTTATCAGCAGATCTCCCGCTATCCGGGAGAGACGGTCATGCAGCGATGATGAAGTTTCTACGGATGAAATCTCGGTTTTGGAGGACAACAGGATATCGCCTGTATCGAGACCTTCATTCATCAGCATGGCTGTTACGCCGGTCTCTTTTTCCATGTTTATGATGGCCCACTGAATAGGCGCCGGACCCCGGTATTTCGGCAGAAGAGAAGCATGAAGATTGATCGCGCCATTCCCGGGAATCGAGAGGATTTTTTTCGGCAGGATGTGTCCGAAAGCGATTACGACAAATATATCCGGGGAAAGAGCCGCGGCTTTTTCATAAAATTCAGAAGTCCTGACCGATAACGGCTGGATAATATCGTATCCCAATTCAAGAGCGGCTTCTTTAACAGGAGAAAAGATTACCTTGCGTCCTCTTCCTTTCGGGCGATCCGGCTGTGTCACGATAAGAACAACCTCATGGCCGTAATTATGAAGAGCTTTTAAGGATGGCACCGCAAAGTCGGGGGTACCCATGAATATGATTCTTAGCCTATTTTTCATCCTGCTTAATCTGTTTTTTGATGTGTCGTTTATACAGTTCACGTTTTAAAGCACTTATCCGGTTAATAAACAATATTCCATTCAGATGATCTATTTCATGCTGCAGAACAATTGCATGGTATTCTTCCGCTTCTATTTTTAAAGTTTTTCCTTCTCTGTCAAGAGCTTCAATGATTACGGATGCAAACCTTTTTACATCCGACCTGAGATCCGGCACACTCAGGCATCCCTCGTTTTCTGAAACAGTTTCCCCGCATGTTTCTATGATTTTCGGATTCAGAAGAACCTGGAGAGAACGTTCATTTTCACCGTGACTCAAATCATATATGATAATGCTCTTATCGCATCCTATCTGGGTCGATGCAAGACCGACTCCGGGTGCATTATACATTGTCTCAATCATGTCATCTATCGTTTTCTGAATAGCGCCGTCTATATTTGTCACGGGCTTCGCTTTTTTTGTCAGAAATTTGTCCGGATATGAAAGTATATTGAGTAAGGCCATATTAAAACTCCGCCATTTATTTTGTAACTACTCAGCCGACTATCTACGCTGATCATCGCTGATATTCTTGATTCTGAATTCTTTCACCTGAATAATTACTTTATTTAAATCTATCTGCGTTCATCTGTGTGAATCTGTGGCTGATTAGTTGTTTTATTTATGATTGATTTATTGAAAGATCCTATATTTACGCCTGTTATTATTGCTGAAACAAGACCGGTTATTATTACCGGAACCATTTGTATCACGTGATTTGCCAGAGTAAAACCTGCCGCTTCCTTTGCTGAAACTCCGAAAAGAGACATTGCGAAAATACCGCCTGCTTCCCATAGACCCCAGTAACCGGGAACGGAAGGAAGAGCTATAAAAAAACAGACAATAATCATGACTGCGGTAAGTTGCATGAATGAGAGATTGATTCCAGGGCAGCACAGTGCAAACAGGTAATATGAAAAAGCGGTAAGAATCCAGATTGCGAGAGTGCAGCAGGAGGAAATCAATATTGTCCGGGGGTGTTTTATAAGTAAAAAACCGTTTGAAAAATTTTCAAGAACGCGAAACGCGGGAATAGAGATTTTATTTTCAATTTTCTTTTTGAAAGATGAATCTGCAAAGTAGAAAATAAGAGGCAATTTCATTATGATAAAACCTATGTATTTTCTGGTTTTACCGAAAAAAAGAAGAAAACTGCCCGCAACAAGTATTGCGCCTGTTCTGGCGAGATTTTTGCCAGCGGTAATAAGATCCGCGTTATTCAGCCTGTAGCCTCCGAAATCAACATTGTGTTCAGGATCAATTTTTATGTTGGCCATTATGGCTGTGAAAAGAATAAATAAAAAAAGAATATCGAATATCCGGTCAACAGCAACCGTGGCCACCCCCGTTGAAAAAGGGACATTTTCATTTTTCATCAGGATTGCAGGCCTTGCCGCTTCTCCGATTCTTCCAGGAAGTATGCAGTTTAACATAAAGCCTGTCATGAGGGGATGAAAGGCCTTTATAAAGCTTATTTTCCGCACAGGTTCAAGTATTGACTGCCATCTTAATG
>CAYODW010000077.1:0-12421 GCA_964402865.1 uncultured Desulfonema sp.
CTTTCGTCATTGCAGCGTACCAAAAAGTACGCTTCATTCCTCAAGATTCGCGCGCCTTGCATAATGAGCTTTTTACTTTGCCGTCTGAATTTTGACTTTTTACGGGACCATCAATAATAAGATGGTACAATATAATTGCATGAACTAGTTTGAGTCTGATTATCATAATCTTCTTAATTTCGCAACCGGGTACTTTTTTTGCCTATTGACGCGGAGATCGCTCAAAAGGGCCTTTTCCGGATGAAAACTAGATGATGCTGCGTTCCCCGAGATTTCCGTACCGGTGATAACTGTCGCAGATGCTCTGTTCCTGGAAATAATGGAGAAGCTCAATCCTGCCCTCCATGACTACCCTTGCCCTTGAAATATAAAAACCTGTTTTTGCGGCTTCCCGAAAAATATCGAAAGAAACACGGTCAGGCGCAGCATAGCGTATGCGCTTAATATTTTTCATCATCCCGGCAAGATCCTGGTCCGTCTGACGTATAATCGGCGCTTCCTGCAGAAAAGATTTGCCTTCCATGCCTGTTAAGAAGGATGCTGCCATATTTTTCATTTCAGCGGGAAGGCTCACGATAAGATCGCATTTTGCAATCTTTACAGCGGCTATTCGCGCAAGAACATCAAAAAGAGAATCATCTTTATGCAGCCGCACCACAACTCTCCCCACAGGAAGGTAACGCACAATGTTATCCTGCCCGCGCAGATGGAAATAATCTTTTTCAGCAAAAAATTCCTGCTCGGCATTGAAAAGATAGCTTTTTATGGCACGTATTGTTTTATATATATCCTCTTTGACCTGACCGAATTCACCCCATTTTAATTTCAGGCTCCATTCCCCGGCAAGTCTCAGCAGAGCATGGTCGGTGTGTATGGCGCCGGTTTTAGGATATGATATGTCCTTGAAGTTCATAAACTGGGCAACGTAATTGGGGCCACCCGCCTTGATTCCGGCTCCGATTGCAGATTTTCCCATGCCGCCGAAAGGTTGACGAAGAACTATAGCGCCTGTTGTGCCCCTGTTGATATAAAGATTGCCGGCTTTTATCTCTTCCTTCCATAGTTTTTGCTCCCGCTTGTCAAGGCTTTCGAGACCTGAAGTGAGGCCATAACCTGTCTGGTTTACAATTTGAATGGCATGGTCAAGATCATTAGCGCACATAACACCGAGTATCGGACCAAAAAATTCCGTCATGTGGGTATAAGAGCCCGGAATAACCCCCCATTTTATGCCGGGAGTCCACATAAAGGGATTGCCGTCAATATTTTCCGGTGTAAGAATCCATGATTCTCCGGGCTCAAGATTCTCCATCGCGCATTTGAGATCTCCTGCAGGGGGATGAATAAGTGGTCCCATTTTGTTTTCAAAATTCCATGCCGATCCGACCATAAGGCTTTTTACCGCGTCAACAAGCTGCCTTTTGAAATTTTCATCTTCATATACCTCTTTTTCAAGAATCAAAAGCGATGTTGCCGAGCATTTCTGGCCGCTGTTGCCGAATGCCGAGTGAAGCACATTCTTTATAGCCTGATCTCTGTCGGACATTGCGGTCACGATGGTTGCATTCTTGCCGCCTGTTTCAGCCGCAAGGAATACACCCGGCCTCTCTTTCAATATATTAAGGCCGGTCTCTGTTCCGCCTGTTAAGATTATGAAATCCACATCCGGATTGTTGGCGAGCTTCGATCCTGCGCCGGATCCTGAGCACGGCAGTAATTGCAGTGTGTTTTTAGAAATACCTGCATTCCAGAAGCATTTGGCAAGAATCCATGAGGCAAGCACTGCTTCTGATGAGGGCTTGAATATTAACGTATTGCCGGCTGCAAGGGAAGAGACTATTCCTCCGCAGGGTATTGCAACAGGAAAATTCCACGGAGAAATCACGAGACCAACACCTTTTCCAGAACAACTGACATTTTCGATACCGGCGAAAGTTCCGGCGGCATAGGTATAATATTCCGCAAAGTCGATAGCTTCGGAAACTTCAGGGTCGGCTTCGGCAAATATCTTGCCGGTGTTTGCGGTTGATGTTCCTATAAGATCTCCCCTGGCAAGTCTCAGTTCCTCTGCCACCTTCGAAAGAATCTCATGCCGCTGTTTTACTGTTTTTTCCCTCCAGCCATCAGGATCTGCTTTGGCAATTGAGACTGCTTTAGCTGCGTCTTCATCTGATGCCATGGCAAATATTGCCGTGCAGATATCAGGCGATGAAGGATCGAAGCACTTTTTTATCTGTCTCCCGGAATAAATTTCTTCTCCTGCTATGACTATCGGGATTTCAAAAGGTTTATCATTTTTTCCTTTTTTCCACTTGCCCCTGATCTCTTCAGCCCATTTCCTGTTTGCGGAAAGAGCCCAGTCCGTGTCAGGCTCGTTGTCGAATTCGTCCCCGAAAAAAGGGCCCCTTTTTTCAGGAAAAGTTTCTGCAATTCTGTTTTGAATGCGTTTTGGAGATTCTCCGGCCTTGTTTCTGTGGTTATAGGATGCAATGAACTGGTCCTTCAAGAAAGACCATTCTTTTGAGCCGGTCTTAAGATTGCATGAATAGCGCAGAAAATTATCCTTAGCGGTGTTTTCATCAAGCCGGCGGATAAGGTAAGCGATAGCGTTTATAAACTGCTCTCTGGTTGCAACCGGCGCATAAAGGAGTATATCACCGGTTGTTTTCTGGATAGCCCGCCTTATATGATCAGCCATGCCCTCAAGCATTTCAAAAGAAAAATATTCAAAGACATTATTTTGCTTTGCAAGATTGAAGGCATACGCCAGTTCAAAAAGATTATGGGAAGCAACCCCGAGATTTACTGCCTTAATCCTTGCCATGTCCATACCATAATCGACCATGCGCTTGAAATTTGCGTCAACATCGAGTTTGTTGTCATAGAGAGCAAGGGGCCAGTTGTGAACGGCAGCATCGAATAGTTCCATCTCCATGTTAGCCCCTTTGACGATTCTGATTTTAATTGGATTTCCTCCCTTTGAAACCCTTTCCACGGCCCATGAAGTTAATTTTTTTTGTATAGGAAAAGAATCCGGAAGATATGACTGGAGCACAATGCCGGCAGTGTGATTTTTAAACTCTTCTTCTTCAAGCGTTCTTATGAAAGCCGCTGTTGTGATTTCAAGATCTCTGTATTCCTCCATGTCAAGATTTACGAACTTGGGAACCACCATTCCGTTTTTTCTTACAAAGCGGTTATCCCTGGCAGCCCTGTATAGTTTTGAGAGCCGTTCCTTTAAAATTTTTACGGAATGTTCGAAAGCAAGGGAATGTATCTGGGAATAGATAGTTGATATCTTAACCGATATACATTCTATTTCGGGATTTTGAAGATCTTCGATATAAATTTTCAGCCTGTAACCTGCCTCTTCCTCTCCGAGGACTGCTTCCCCAAGGTGGTTGATGTTCATGCGGACGCCCTGGTTTTTTCTCTTTTGCAGATGAGAATGTAAAGCTTCGGGCTCGCCGGGAATAATTGCCCGGCTGCTGTTGTGGCGCATTTTTTCAATAACTCTCGGAACCGAAAAATGGGGGAAATGTCTGCCCAGCCCAAGAAACATCTGTATCAGAAGTTTTTCAACCGAAGAGAAGAAATCAGGAACGCCATATTCCCTCAGAATGCTGTTGACCTGGTCTGCAACTCTCGCGGCATTATCGGAGCGAAAGCTCTGGTCGATTATTCTGGTGAGAATAACCTTGTCCATTGGATGGGTCAGAAGCCGCATCATCTGCTCCTGAATATCTTTTTCCTCCGATGTTAACAGTTCATTGGCCATTTCCTGCCAGTATCCGGCCAGCCGGACAGATTTATTAACTATATCGTTTTGAGGTTCCATTTGAATAATCTCTTTTATGTTTTACGGTTTATTGCAAATCCCGCTTTTCAAGATCGAGTCAAAGGGAAGGGGGTAGTGTTGATATGCATTTAATTTCGATGCAGGCGCCTTTTGGGAGGCCGCTTACTTCAATTACGGCGCGGGCCGGTTTAGTGCCCTGAAAAAACTCCTCGTATATCCTATTCAGCTTGGAGAAGTTGCCCATGGAGGTCAGAAAAACATCAACTGAAACAACTCGGGAAAGATCACTCCCGGCTGCCATGACTATTTGTGAAAGATTGGTCAATGCCTGATTTGCCTGAGCTGCAAAATCGGGACCTGCAAGTTCCCCCGTTTCGGGTTTCAAACCAATCTGGCCGCTTACAAAAAGAAGCTGACCTGAGATAATTCCCTGGGAATAGGGTCCGATTGCCGCAGGCGCTTTATCGGTCTGTATTGCTTTGAGAGCCATAAAGATTCCTCCTTTAATAAAGTATCGGACTTTTTAAGAAGCCGTCAAATATTTATTATTTTTTCGGCAGCTTGTAAGCTTGTTACAATATCAAGCATGTTTGTGGTTATACCAACACCTTTTTTCTCATGTAATGAATAATATTCAAGACATGTGCCGCAAACGAGAAGACTCACTCCATGGGCTTCAAGCTGTGTCAGAACCGGAAGGGCTGGTGAGTCTTTTACAGAAAGTTTTACGCCTTTATTCAGAAAAACAATGCGCCAGAGGGAATCTCCCATTTCAGGAAGTGTCTTTAAAAAATTGAGCATCAATTTTTCGCCAAGAGTTTTTTCGCCGTTTCCAATCACATCGTTAGTGATCATGATAAGGATCTTTTTGCTTTCCGTATGATCATTGAGCCTGCATTGGTCGGCATGACCTGCAATACGGCTCGCGCTGATTTCATAACAATTATCAAGTTTATTTATACTAACATTAAATCCTCTATTTTCCAAGAATCTTGAAACATTTTCGGAAGCCGCCTGGTTGTCAACAATAACCGAAACAGTATCTGCATCCGGGTTTTCTTCAAGATATTTTTTTGTAATCAGTACAGGTTGAGGGCATGAAAGTCCGTTACATATCAATTGATTCATATTCACCTCGTTTTTTATTAAATGGAAACTAATTTTAAATTTATCATAACACTTATATCGCTGCGGTGTCTAACAGATATTATCTATCAGGCAGACTCTCTATAGATAAACCTTTTAAATGAAAAAATATAGAGACTCTTGCAAAAAGCATGTTTTCCATTCCTTGATGGCAGGTGATTAAGGGGAGAGGAATTTTGAATCTGTTGAAATTGGCTTTCTATTCCTAAAAAAGGATGGATTTCCCCAAAAAAGGAAACTGTTACTATGAAAAAGGCTGAAATATGGACAAATTAAGTTGGCATGACAATTGCTGATATAGAGAATTTCATTAAGAATATCAACCGGGGCCAAAATGCCCCTGGAGATATCCATTGTCAGTATGTAAACTGATATATTTTATTAAACTTATTATCAAAGGGAGGAATTATTATGAAAAGCGTTTTAAAGTTAACGGCATTAGCCATGGTTGTGGTCTTCGTTCTTGTAGGATGCGGAAAACAGCCGACCGAAGAGATGAATGCGGCAAAGACATCAATCGATGCATTCATAGCGGACGGCGCAGAAAAATATGATGCCGCAGGCGCAAAGAGTTTAAATGATGCAATGCAGGCAGCCCAGGATGAAATTAAGGTTCAGGATGCCAAATTCTTCAAGGATTATGCAAAGGCAAAAGAGCTTTTGGTAAAGGCAAAGGCCGACGCGGATAAGCTCAAGACAGAATTGGCGGCAAAAAAGGAAGCAGCAAAGAATAATGCGCTGGCTGGACAGGAAGCTGCAATAGCTTCAGTAGCCGAAGCAAAGGCCCTTCTTGATAAAGCTCCTAAAGGTAAAGGCTCACAAGCTGATATAGAGGCTTTCAAAGCCGACCTCAAAGGCATCGAAGATTCTTTAGCCGAAGTAAAGACCGCCGTGGATACGGAAGACTATAATGTAGCGATTGAAAAAGCAAATGCGATCAAAGACAAGGCTACTGCAATTTCAGATCAGGTAAAAGCGGCCATGGAAAAAGTCGGAGCAAAAAAATAGTTAATAGCTAAAGCAACCCCTTTCCATAAGGGGCAGATTGTGTGGTTCTTTTAAAAAGCACGGGCGATTTTGAATTCAAAATCGCCCGTGCTTTATTTGTTCCAAGGCGCCAATTATTGCGGTTTCCAAACAGGCCCGGAGATTGACAATGCGGCCTGATAATTGTAAGTATGAGCCATTGAGAGCTTTGAATATTTACGTTAATATGGATTTATGAGAGCGGATTGGGAATGGCACTAAATATTGTTAAAAAAACATTTATCTTTTCCATAATGATAATGGCATTCGGTTGTTCAGCTCCTCAGCTGCCTCCGGAAATAGAAATGGCAGAAAAACAGGAACACAGCCTCTGGATGTCGGGTGCTGAAATATATGCTCCAGATGGATTCAGTCATTACAGGATAACATTACGGAAGGTAAAAGATGATCTGATAAAAGAAAAATCCAGATTTGCATGGTTTCAGAACTACCGGACAATTCAGTCGGAATTACAAAACCTGCTGGAATCAGGCAACAATTTACAAAAAATGATTTCGGATACAAGGAATACAAAAAAAACGGCCGTTTCAGATAAGATATCCTTTTTGAAAAACAGGATAGAGACTCTTAAAGGGCTGACCGAAAAGATCAACGAAGGGAGACTTGCGAGAAAAGATCTCATAAAGGCTGAAATGCTCCTGTCAGAAGCAACCATGCAGTATGAAAAGAGCGATTACGAGATTGCCGATTCGAAATTGAAGAATATATCAGGATTCATTGATGCGGCTGAAAATGTATTACGTCCCATTCTTGACCGTTATGCTGACCGCAGTCATATAAAAAAATGGCAGCAAATGTCGGAGGAGACCATAGCCGAGTCCAAAAGTATGGGCATACCTGTAATTATCGTAAATAAAAGCGAGCGCACCCTTGTACTCTTTAAAAATGGCGTTCCCTTCAGAACATATAGCGTGGGGCTTGGTCGCAACGGTTCTCTCGATAAAAGCTATGCCGGGGACCAGAAAACCCCTGAAGGAAGATACCGTATAACAAAGAAACTATCTGCAAGCCGTTTTCACAAAGCATTATTGATAAATTACCCTAACGATGAAGACATGAGGAATTTCATAAGCTCAAAGAAAAAAGGGCTTATTCCTCCAAATTCCAAGATAGGCGGACTTATAGAAATCCACGGCGGTGGAAAGGACAGCATGACATACGGATGTATTTCGATGGACAACGATATGATCGATTCTCTATTCAGTCTCGTTAATGTAGGGACACCCGTGACCATTGTCGGGGCTGTTGATCACAATAACACCCTTTCTTCAGCCATGGAAGGGCTCTGAAAAATGTTCAAAACCGGAATCTTTCTTAAAATATTTATAATTTTATTCATAATGTTTCTGACTCTCGAAGCTGCCGGATATTATGTCGGAAGCAGAAATGTTCCTTACAGCGATAAAGCGGCCGAGACTAAATACCGTAAAATCAGCCTTGATGCACTGAAGGCTAGAAATTCAGCGCTCAGGCAAAAATTAAAAAATCTGACCCCCGACAGAATTTATATCGTGATAGACACCGGCATGAATAGGCTCTATCTGAAAAAAGGCAGCGAGGTTATCCATGAAGCTGTGGTCTCAAGCGGAAGCGGCAATATATTGAAAGACCCGTCGGGTAACAGGCAATGGGTGTTTGATACTCCGACGGGAGAGTACACGGTAAGGTCAAAAAGCATAGCGCCTGCTTGGACAAAACCCGACTGGGCATTTATTGAGGAGGGTGAAGAGATACCCAAAGATCCCCGGAAAAGAATAGAGAAAGGCGTTCTTGGAGAATATGCACTCGGTTTCGGCAACGGATATTTTATCCATGGGACTCTTTATACAAGGATGCTTGGAAGAAATGTCTCCCACGGCTGCATCCGGGTCGGCGACAAGGACCTTAAAACTGTTTTTACATCGGCCGGCATTGGGACAAGGATATATATATTTTGATTATTATATTAAGGCTCATATTTTTTTTAATCGCCCTGATCTCAGGCACTGCCTTTGCGGGTGACGACAAAGATATATACATCAGAGAAAGCCGGCTTCTAGAAGAAGAACTGAAACTGTCCCGCAAGCCAGATATCTACTTTGTTTTCAACCTGAAGGAGAAAATGGTCTATATCAAATCAAGAGGGATTCCCTTGAAGGAACTGCAGATAAAAGAATTTAATTTCTGGGGCAGCCCTGTTTCTGTCAGCGCGTCCCGGGTGAGAGAGAAAAGCACATTCATTGAGCCCGAGAGGGAAATGATAAAACCTGGGGAAAGCAAGAAAAATGAGAAATATAAGGTAGACGCATTTGAGGTGACCGATATGCCGTCAAGATATACCATTGTTCTGGATGGCGGCATAGCAATATATATAAAACCTTTAACGGAAGGAATTTTTTCAGGAATAAGCAACTATTCCTATTCATTCGTAAGGTTTTTAACACGCCCGATACAAATGCTATGGAGTGTGTTGAAAGGGAAACCTTATACCGCCATAGATATTGTGCTGGATAAAAATGATGCCATGGCCTTTTACTGGACACTCTCAGAGAATTCGAATGCTATTTTAAACACTCCTTGATTTCCGGTTGCCGGATCGAAATGATCTTCCCTGATGTTCCCTGATTGACTACTTATAATAAATCGATATACAATGTTTCCATGCAAATTAAAAGATATATGACAATAGACTTTTTCCCCAGGCTTTCTCTAAACAAAAAACTTGTTGCCCTGATGCTTTTCTTAAGCTTCAGCCTCATCTCCATACTCATCCTGCTCTATTACCAGACCGAAACATCGATCAATAACGAATTTGAAAGACAGATCGCCGACATTTCAAGAGGTGTTCAGATGGGTGTGGAAGAAGTCACCAGCAGTGGCCTCTCGGAAGATAAGCGCCTGCAGAATTATCTTAACAAACTGAAGACAAAAGGCGTAAAAGAGATCTCGATCATCAGCAATTCCGACAGGATAATATCGAGCACCGATCCCGGAAATGTGGGAAAATGGATTACGAAAGCAAAAAAAGAACTGATATTCAAGGCGGAACTCGGGGAACCCGTTATAGGCGAGGGGCAATTTTATAATGTTATTGTTCCTGTAGTCGTTGATAAAAAAAATTATGGATACATACACCTTACAGTTAATACAGATGACTTCTCATCTCAGATGCAGAAAAAAAATATCAGAAGAATTACGGCAACCGCAATCATATTCGGGATAGGGCTTATTCTGAGTATCATTCTTGCAAAGCGTTATACAAAACCGATAGAAGATGTAGTGCAAGCTGCCAAAAGTGTCGCGCTCGGCAATCTTGATCATGAAATACGCACCGAAAGGAAAGACGAGATAGGAGAGCTTGCGAAGAGTTTCAATTACATGGTAGGCAAACTCAAGGAAGAAAGAGTTCTGGAGGAAAGGTTGAGAAAAGCCGAACACCTGGCGGGTATAGGGCAATTTTCTATGAGTATCGCGCACGAGATAAGAAACCCGCTCAATTTCATAAGCCTTTCCATCGACCATATTCGGAAAAAATATGAACCTCAGGAAGAAGGCGAAAAAGAGCGCTTCGACTCGCTGATTCTTAACATCAAAAATGAGATTCAGCGCGTCAGCAGATTTGCCGAAAGCTTTCTCGAGCAAAGCAGGCCTTTCGAGCTAAATCTGCAGCGGATGAATGTCGGGAAGCTCCTTGAAGACGTCCTTGAACTTGTAAAGGCCAAGGCCGAAAATGAAAAGATTACAATAATCAGAGAATTAGTAACTGTTCCTGAGATTTACGCAGATCCGGGATTTATAAAAACCTGCCTTTACAATATAATATTAAATTCGTTCCAATCGATGCCTGATGGCGGGAAGATCATGATAAGAACCGACAGAACCGATGAAAAGTTAAGCATAGCCGTGGAAGATACAGGCATGGGGATATCAGCCGAGAAGCTTTCGAAAATTTTCGATCCGTTTTATACGACGAAACAGGACGGGCTTGGACTAGGGCTTGCCCTCACAAAAAGAATTGTGGAAGAACATAAGGGAAGGATTGAAGTTAAGAGCATTGAAGGCAAAGGCAGCGCGGTTACAATATTTCTGCCTTTGTATGAAGGGAAATAAGATGGCGGTTATTCTTGTTGTTGACGACGAGCAGCTTCAGAGAGACATAGTAAAGACTATACTCGACGATGAAGGATATGAAACTTATACGGCCTCTTCGGGAGAAGAAGCGTTAATAACCGTAAAGAAATACAACCCTGAAGTCATACTTACAGACCTCAAGATGGAAGCAATGAACGGCATAGAGCTGCTTGACTCGGTTCAGAAGGACTCTCTTTTTCCATGCACTACCATGATTATCATGACCGCTCACGGAACAATATCATCTGCTGTTGAAGCGATGAAAAAAGGCGCTTTTGACTATCTGACCAAACCGCTCAGCAAGGACTCCTTGCTGATGACTGTCGGAAGGGCTGTTGAGCGTACCGGACTCCTGAAAGAGAATCTCCAGCTGCAGAAGGAACTGTATGACAGGTTCAGGATCGAAGGAATAATCGGCAGGTCCTCCAGGATGCAGGAAGCCGTCGATATCATGAAAAAGGTGTCGCATAGCTCCGCAACAATCTTTATCAGGGGTGAAAGCGGGACCGGCAAGGAGCTTGCCGCCAGGGCGATTCATTACAACAGCCCCAGACGATCCAGGCCATTTACAGCCCTGAACTGTGCCTGCATACCTGAAAATCTTTTTGAGAGCGAACTCTTCGGTTATGAACCGGGCGCATTCACAGGGGCACAGTCGAGGAAGATAGGACTGTTCGAGGAGACAAACAACGGCACGTTATTCCTTGACGAGATAGGCGATCTGCCTCTTATGATGCAGTCAAAACTTTTAAGAGTACTCCAGGATAAAGAAATAAGAAGGCTTGGCGGAAAAGATCCGATAAAGGTTGATGTAAGAATCATAACCGCAACCAACAAGGATATAGAAAAGGAGCTTGCAAAAGGAAATTTCAGGGAAGAGCTTTACTACAGGCTTAGAGTTGTCACTATAGAGCTTCCGGCTCTCAGGGACAGGAAAAGCGACATACCCGAACTGTCCCAGTTCTTTCTGAAAAAATACAGCCGCGAATTCGGGAAAAGGATAAAAGGAATCGACTCCACCGCGATAAATGCCCTTGTTGAATACAACTGGCCGGGCAACATCAGGCAGCTCGAATCGGTTATTGAAAGAGCGGTAATAATGTGTGATGCCGAAACCATAACATTAAGGGATATAAAGAGCGAACTCAGGTATTCGGAGTCGGACTGCTCCTTCGATTTTGATCTTCCGGACGGCGGAATCAATTTAGAGGAACTGGAAAAAGATCTTCTGAAAAAATCGATGGCGCGTGCTAATGGCGTAGTGGCCAAGGCAGCAAAACTTCTCGGCATGAGCTATAAGACATTCTGGTACAGGTGGGAAAAATTAAACATTGAAAGTCCCGTTTCAAAAAGTGAAAAACAGGAACAATAGCTTAAGCCTTTTTAACAACCAGTCCCACCCCTGCCAGAAGCAGGAGTGCTCCGGCATATCCGACCAGGGTGGTGCTTTCAGAAGAAAGCCAGGGGAGTTTCTGAACCGAAAGAGCACCGGCAACAATCAGGGTAATAAGCGGATTCAGGACGATAATAGCGCTAACCTGGTTTGCAGGAATCAGTTTTAGAGCTTCGCCCAGAGTTCCATAAGCAATTAGAGTATTGGCACCAAGAAAGATAAGGGTCAGCCAGGCCGAAAGGTCCAGACCCCGGAATTCCTGAAAAACGGCCAGCGGGGAAAATATCATCGCGGCAACAAGGTAAATCAGCAAATTGATTTGCTGAGGCGCCCAGAATCGGATCAGGTTTTTCTGGCATATTGCAAAAATCGCCCAGGCAACGGCTGAAAAAATGATCCATAGATTACCAAGAGTATATTGCTGAGAAGTGATTACAAGATTATGAAGCTGATCCCGGTAAAACAATAAAAAACCCGCTGCCGCAATGGCAAAGCCTGATTTTTGAATGATCGTAAGGCGTTCCTTGAAATATACAACTCCCACAACTGCCACCAGAAGCGGAGCGATCTGGATCAGGATTTGGGCATTGCTTGGAGATGTCAAATCGACGCCGGTGGTAAATCCCAGGTAATTACCCGCCAGGGCAAATCCTGCAATTATTCCCAGAATCGGGGGAATTTTAAAAATCTCAAAAAACTGCGGACGATGGATGATATAATCACCTGCCAGAAATACGAAAGAAAACGCAAACCTGAACCAGATGATGGTATTGCCGCTGAACCGCTGAAGCGCATATTTGAGCACAATGGCCAGTATCCCCCAGAGGACTGCCGTTATGCTGATCATCAGCATCCCTTTTGAATGATTGGACATGATAACCTTATAAGTTTCAATCTGTTTTCACAGGCAAAGTAAAAAAATCAGT
>CAYODW010000078.1:0-12053 GCA_964402865.1 uncultured Desulfonema sp.
AAATAGGCAATTTTGGGCAAGCTCAAGGAAATCAAGGGATTGCGCGGAGACATACACATCGTATGTCGCACAAGAAATCCCGCAGATTGACACAGAGATCGCACAAAAGGGCCATTTCCGAATGGAAACTATTTTGGATAGCCGGTGATTTCCCGTATCTTTTCATAAAGCGGCTTTAAGCTCTTATACATCTTCTTGTATACATGCCTGTAGAGCTCGTCATATAATTTATGCGCCTTAAAATCGGGCTCAAACACATCCCCGACGCGTGTCATGGCATTTACCGCTGTTTCAAAATCCCTGTGAAGTCCGAGCCCGACAGCCAGATCAATTGAAGCTCCAAGCCCCGATGTTTCATAAATATGGGGCCGTGCGGTAGGTATTCCGAAAACGTCTGCTGTAACCTGCATTGCAACCCTGCTCTGGGAGCCGCCTCCCGAAACTCGCAGGCTTGTTATCGGAATTTTTGTTTTCTCCTCTATCCTCTCCTTGCCCTCTCTGAGAGCGTACGCGAGACCTTCCAATATAGCCTTGTAAAAATAGGCCCTGTTATGAATATCCCCGAAGCCTATGACAGCGCCTTTTGCTTCGGGGCCGGGAAGTTTTAATCCGGGCGTCCAGTAAGGCTGCAAAACGAGCCCCATCGACCCTTTCGGCACATCGGCTACAAGCCTGTCAAAAAGGCTTTCAACTTCCACCCTCTCCATCTCCGCAATCTGCTGCTCCTTGAATCCGAATTCTTCCTTAAACCAGCTTACCATCCAGAAACCGCGCATGTTCTGAACTTCAATTGTATGGTATCCGGGAACCGCTGCAGGATAGGGAGGAAGAAGCGGAACGGCTTCAACATATTTTTTATGGGTAACATTTATAGTGGCGGTGGTTCCGTAGCTCAGGCAGCCTACGGAAGAATCAAGGCTTCCTGAGCCAATGACTTCACAAGCTTTGTCCGCTGCCGCAGCTATCAGGGGAAGTCCTTCGGGTATCCCTGTCTGGTCGAAAACATCCTTTGTTATTTTCCCAAGAGGCTTTCCCACCGGAATCAGCTCGGGAAGCAAATCCGGATCTATGGGCAGGGCTTTCCATTTCCAGTCCCAGCTTCTGGCCCAGCACAAGTTTTTATAATCAAAAGGCATGTATCCGACTTGGCATCCGATTGAATCGACGAATCTGCCGGTCAGCCTGTGTGTGAGATATCCTGAAAGTAAAAGATACTTATAAGTCTTTCTCCACACATCCTTCTCATGCGTCATGATCCAGTTGGCTTCCGCCTCTGCCCTGAAGTAATCAATGGTTTTTTTCAGGTTTGTAACGGTAAAGAGAAATCCCCAGAATCCGCCGAGAGGACGAAGCCCGTAAGTTTTACGCTGATCCAGCCACAAAATGGCGGGACGCAGGGCTTTTCCCTCTTCATTCACATTTAAAACCGTAGCCCTCTGCGTCGTCAGTGAAACGCCGGCAAGTCGCTCCCTGTATGAAGGCTTACTGTCAAACAGCCTCCGGCAGGCAACACAGAGGGATTCCCAGAAAACTTGCGGGTCCTG
The DNA here is from genome assembly GCA_964402865.1 of uncultured Desulfonema sp. Lineage (GTDB taxonomy): Bacteria > Desulfobacterota > Desulfobacteria > Desulfobacterales > RPRI01 > RPRI01. The sequence continues at coordinate 1,545 of CAYODW010000078.1, forward strand.
TTCCGCCCACCCCGGATGTTTTGAAAAATAAGGGTTGAAATGGACCCGCTCCTTTGCCAGAAGATTGCCCTCAAGATCAAAAATCAGCGCTTTCAGGCTCTGGGTTCCGTTGTCGATCGCCAGCAATAAGTCTTTACTGTTCATGTTTTGCCTCATAAAGTATGCCGCAGGCTATGTATGGGTTACAGGCTATTAAGAGGTCTAAAATCGGGTATTCCCAATCAGCAAGTTTCTTTTCGGAATCTGACATAAATCTTTTTTGATTTCAATTATAACAACCAATATCCTTAAAACATTGAAAATTCAACACAGTTTTTCCGTTTTTTATTGATAATGCTACAATAGATGGAAAACTTTCCGCTTATTAACAATGTTGAAGAAAAATCACAGTTGACATATCATATATGGTATATATATAATATAGCATGTGGCAAATTGAAGAGCATCGCAGAATAGATAAACAAATCAAGGCAATCCCAAGTGAGATCATTAAGCGATATGAGAAATGGAAAGATATTGCTTCAATCTCAGGCCCACAGGGGCTGCGACTGATTAAGGGATTTCATGATGAAACCTTATCCGGGAAATGGAAAGGCTACAGGTCCTCTCGCCTCGGTGATCAGTGGCGAGTTATTTACAGTAACGTTCCAGAAGAATTGCTCTTTCAAGTTGATTCAATAACATCTCATGACTATCGGAGGTCATAAATGAACGACTATCACCCCGAAAAAAAAAGAATCGATGTTACTGTAGGTGAATCTGTACGCATTGTTCGCGAATTACAGGAGCTGAGCCAGAATAAGCTATCGCAGCTTACAGGTATTCCTCAGGCAACCATATCGGCAATTGAAAATGATCGTGTTCAACTTGGAGTTGAAAGAGCGAAAATATTAGCTCGCGCTTTAAAGGTACATCCCGGAGTGCTTGTTTTTCCAGGCTGGGAACTTCCTGATGATATTGCAGCATAACCTGATGCTGGCAGGGAAGCTTTCGTTGCAATTATCCGCTTCTTTATTTTCAAAGTGTGATAGAAAACGGCTTCGAAAGAACTTCTCAAGAATACAAAACTCTGTTGTGTCAGGCGTATTAAAAATGTGAGATAGAGGAGAAAAAACGAGCACTCTAAAGAAGGTCGCGATCATGACCGGCGCTGGAACCGGCATAGACAAGGGCTTGGCGCTCGCTTTTATGCGGGAAGGCTATTTTGTCACCCTGGCAGGAAGGTGCGCGGATATGCTCAAAAAAACAGTGGATGAGGCCGGCCCGGGAAAAAAGATTGTTCTTTTTAAATCAAAAGGAGATTACAGCCCATGCATAAGGAAACTATTTGTGTTCATGACGGAACTTACCATGATTCTGTGACAAGAGGAGTAAACACACCGATTTTTACATCCTCTTCATTCGAATACATGGATAGGGAAAGCTGCCCTTATCCCCGTTATTTCAACACACCTAACCAGGCGGCGGTGGTCATCAAAATGAGCTCACTTGAAGCCGGAGAAGACGGCGTATTGTTCAGCTCGGGCATGGCAGCTGTAAGCACATCGGTGCTTGCATTTGCCGGTTCCGGAGATCATGTTGTACTGATGGACGAACTTTACGGCGGAACGCACGCTTTCGCGACTAATCTGTTCGACAGGCTGGGTATCCGTTATTCGTTTGCCGCGACAGATGCCGATGCCGTGATACAGGCGGCAACAAAGTCAACCAAACTTATCATAATTGAATCACCCACCAACCCGTTGCTGGGAATTATCGATATCTGCCGCGTCTCTGAGTTTGCAAGGGCTCGCGGGATTGTAACAATTATCGACAATACCTTCGCGACACCCGTAAACCAGCGCCCTCTCACTCTTGGGATAGACGTGGTGGTTCACAGCGGCACCAAATATATGGGAGGACACAGCGATCTTTGCTGCGGTATCGCTATCACATCGAAAGCATATGCCGAAAGAATTCTTTCGGTAGCCCGACACTTAGGAGGAAGTCTTAATGCCGTCTCATGCTACCAGCTTGAAAGGAGCCTGAAAACCCTTGCTTTAAGAGTGGAACGGCAAACACAAAACGCGCAGCGCATTGCGGAATTCCTTGGCAATCACAGCTTTGTCAAAAAAGTCAATTATCCCGGTTTACCTGATTCCAAGGGGCATTCCATCGCGCGTTCCCAGATGACAGGATTCGGCGCCATGCTGTCGTTTGAATTAAAGGAAGAACAAATATCCGCTAAAGATTTCCAGCACCGGCTTCACATGATCCATCCCGCAGTCAGCCTCGGAGGAGTTGAAACTCTCATCTGTGCGCCCGCCGAAACATCACACGTGAAAATGTCGGCAAAAGAGCGTCAGAGAGTGGGTATAAGCGATTCTCTTTTAAGGCTTTCAGTCGGAATAGAACATGCGGACGATATAATCGAGGATATATCGCAGGCGATGAAACTCAAATGAGTAAACTCCTCACAAAGATAATGGACAAGCTCATTGAACAAAGCGACAAAGATATCGCCGCTCAATCCATGAGATTCTTTAAAACCGGAAAAGGAGAATATGGAGAAGGCGACAGGTTTCTGGGTATTCGTGTCCCTGTCATGAGGAAGCTTGTAAAAGAGTTTTGTGAAATATCTCTGGAAGAGACAACAGGGCTTTTAAAATCTCGATTCCATGAAGCGCGTCTCCTTGCCCTTCTTATAATGGTTGCAAAATACGCTTCCGCAAAAGCAAGCGCCGAACAGGAGTCGATTTACCGGGCGTACCTCGGCAATACCAAATTCATCAATAGCTGGGATCTGGTTGACTGTTCGGCTGAACATGTCGTGGGAGCTCATTTATTTCCAAGAGACAAAAAACCTATTTACCGGCTTGTGCGTTCAGAAAGCCTTTGGGAGCGGAGAATAGGCATTATCTCCACGTTCCACTTTATAAAAAGAAAAGACTTTAAAGAGGCCCTTGAATGCGCAAAGCTTTTGATTAACGACAGGGAAGACCTGATCCACAAAGCCGTGGGATGGATGCTGCGTGAAGTCGGCAAGCGTGACATCAATGCAGAAGAAAATTTTCTCGCAGGATATTACAGACAAATGCCGCGCACCATGCTCCGCTACGCTATTGAAAGATTTCCCGAGAAAAAAAGACTGGCATATTTGCATGGAACAAAAAGAGATTACGGCAATAGCCTTGTTTGATCCGCAACTTTAAACTTAAAATTGGAAGGGAGATAACACATGAGTAAAAAAACACACCTGCATATATTATGGACAAATGACAACCCTGTTACTGCGGAAAAAATGGTATTCATGTATGCGGTAAATTCTCTCATCAAAGGCTGGTGGGAAAAAGTTACACTGATCATTTGGGGCGCACCCGCTAAACTGGTGAGCGAAGACGAAAACATTCAGAAGCTGATCAAGAAAGCATTAAAAGCAGGAGTTCATATAACCGCTTGCAAGGCCTGCGCAGATCAATTGGGTGTAACGAAAAATTTGGAGAAACTTAATATTGAAGTCATATATATGGGTTCTCCGCTGACTGAGATTTTAAAAAATGATGAAAAACTGTTAACAATTTAATGCGGCCAACCTGTTTGATTCGGTAGGAGAATAGGATGTCAAAAATATTGACGGAGGATTGCGGAGATTTGGCAATTCTGAGATTAAATAACGGAGTGACCAATGCCATCGATCCTAATATGGTAAATGATATTAAAGAGTCACTCGATGAGATCAGAACAAAATATAAAGGCATAGTTCTTGCCGGTGGTGAAAAATTTTTTTCTATAGGTCTCGATTTACCTGCATTATTAAAACTGGATCGGTCCGCAATGACTGATTTCTGGTATAAATTTAATCAGCTTACTTTAGAGCTTTTTACAGTTCCTCTACCTACAGTCTGTGCCATATCAGGGCATACCATTGCCGGCGGCACTGTTTTTGCGTTGACCTGCGACTTCCGATTTGCTGCTTCCGATAAAAAACAGATAGGTTTAAATGAAATAAAATTGGGATTGCCGGTACCTTGCCTGCCTGATCTTATTCTCAGCCAAATCGTCGGAGACCGGTCTTCAATAGAAATGGTATATCATGGTGAATTCATGTCACTACCGGATGCAAAAAAGATCGGACTCATCGACAAGATCTGTTCCCCAAAAACTGTGGAAGAAGAAGCAGTAAAAAAGGCTTCCGAACTGGCTGCTTTTCAAGGGCAGGCCTTTGCTGCGATTAAGGCTAATCGTGTCGAAGCAATCAAATTAAGATATGAAAAAAATTATAGATCTTCAAATGAAATTTTTCTTAACTGCTGGTTTAGTGAACAGGTTCAAAAGTTGCTTAAAGAAGCTTCTAAGAAATTTTAAGGAAACTGCCAATTAAGCCGATGTAAAAAATCCACGTCTGATTAGCAACTTTAGCACGATAGCACCCATCAGGCATTATTTCTAAGGAGAAAAAATGTTAATTCCCAACCCTGAATTTATTCAAGAATTAATTCATATCGTAAATACCAGTCCGTACCCCAGCCATATGTCTATGCGACTGGCAATGATTGATATTGACATGGCGGATATCGAGCTGGAAACCGGGCCATGCCATCTTCAGCCCTATGGCATAGTTCACGGCGGTGTTTTGGCAACCCTCATAGACACGGCCACTTTCTGGGCGGCATTTATGCGCATCCCTGAAGATGCAGGCCTTGTCAACATTGACTTAAAACTCAATTATCTGAAACCAGTCATAAACGGACGGTTAAAGGCTGAAGGCAGAGCCATTCGGTCCGGAAATTCCATCAGCTATGCGGAAGCAAGAGTTTTAGATAAAGACGGCGAGTTGATAGCTCATGGCACATCAACACTGATGACACTCCCTGACAAAGGATTAAGAATGAAAGTAAAAAAATATGTCGATATAATTGAAAATATGTCGCGGCCTTGAACGAAAGTTAGAAGAATACAATGTTAAACTCCAAATTGTAAGAGAGATAACACATGAGCAATAAAACACACCTTATAGTATACTAGGAGATTATTATGTTTAATGATACGGAAGAAACCAGAAAACTGAGACAGAAGTACAATTTGCAAATGCAAAAGAGCGGAATTAAAACATTTCAAGATATGAGCAGAATTGAAATGGAGGCTCTCGAAGGCGGTGTTCTTTCTCAAAAATACAAAGAACTTATTGCCCTGGGAATCAGTATATCAAAAGCCTGCTACGGCTGAATTGAATATCATGTCAGCAGTGCTGCTGGCTTGGGTGTAAGTCGTCAGGAGATCCTGGAAGCTACGGCTGTTGCGGCAGCCTTGTGCGGTTCAGTTGCTGACTGGCCGGCGAGATATGTGTTTAAAACACTGGAAGATATAGAAAACGACGAGAAAGAAATGAAATGATATAAGACATAAAGTAACAGGCCGGGCAGAAAATCAGAGGAGCAGCGGTTCTCTCTACCGACGCCCTCCGAAGACCGATCCCAGAACCCCGCGAATAATCCGGCTCCCAATCTGGCTGCCGATTGAGCGGGCAGCACTCTTGATAAAAGCCTCAGTTATGGATTGGCGGGCGCTGCTCTGGGCAGTAGGTTTTGGAGACGGCGGTTCAGCCGTATGGGCGGCCTCCCGGGCAGTACGTGTCTTGAGAAGTTCGTATGCCGACTCTCTGTCAACGGGATTATCGTAGCGGCCGCGTAAAGGCGATCGATTCATGCATTCCTTGTGCTCTTCGGCAGAGACTGGACCGATTTGCGATTGGGGCGGGGCAATCAGGGTTCGTCTTACCGGCAGTGGAGCGCCTTTCTCATCCAGAGCCGAAACCAGCGCTTCGCCGATGCCAAGTTCGGTAATAGTCGTTTCCGTATCAAAGGCTGGATTGATCCTGAAGTTGGCTGCAATAGTCTTAACCGACTGTCTGTCCTTGGGAGTAAAGGCCCGCAGTGCATGCTGAACCTTCAGACCGAGTTGTCCCATCACCGTTTCCGGAATGTCGGTCGGGCTCTGGCTTATGAAGTAGATACCGACACCTTTTGATCTGATGAGCCTTACAACCTGTTTCACTTTATCGAGAAGCGGTTTAGGAGCATTGTTGAAAATCAGATGGGCTTCATCAAAAAAGAGCACCATGCGCGGACGATCCGAATCACCCTGCTCAGGAAGCTGTTCAAACAGCTCGGAAAGAATCCACAACATAAATGCGGTGTACACCCTCGGGGACTGTGAATACAGGCGGGTTGCATCCAGCAGGCTGATTACCCCGCGGCCAGAGAAATCGACATGCATCAGATCGTTTATCTGAACAGCCGGCTCGCCGAAAAAACGGTCACCATCCTGTTCCTCAAGCACCATCAGACTACGCTGGATGGCGCCAATGCTGGCAGGTGCCAAGTTTCCGTATTCGCTGCGCAATTTTTTTGCGTTGTCTGCCATCCAGGAAATCATGGCTTTTAAATCCTTAAGATCCAGCATCAACAAGCCCTGATCGTCAGCGATGCGGAATGCGGCGTAGAGAACACCCTCCTGTGTGTCATTGAGTTCAAGAAGGTTGGAAAGCAGCAGGGGTCCCATCTCGGAAATAGTCGTACGGATAGGATGACCGTTTACACCGTAAACATCCCAGAAAAGCACAGGACTCTGAGACTGCTGGTAATTTTCTATAGGAATTTGCCTGAGGCGATCATCGATTTTGGGATGGGGCTTACCTGCGGCGGCAAGGCCGGAAAGATCTCCCTTTATGTCGGCAGCGAACACAGGAACACCCATGCGGGAGAACCCTTCCGCCAGTACCTGCAGGGTAACTGTTTTCCCGGTGCCTGTAGCGCCGGCAATCATACCGTGGCGGTTACTCATCCGACCCAACTGTATAACAGGCTGAGAATTTTCTCCGCCTATCATAAATGATTCGTTTTGAGACATGTCTTCCTCCTGAATAATGCAACTGTTTTTATCTTTTTCTCATTTTATTCATCAAATTGTCAAGAATGATGGTTTCGTAAAAACCTGATTTATACTGCGACCGGTATCCCGCCGGATATCTTACTCTTTATCTATTTTACACTGTGTAAAATTTTTCGACAAAGTATCGTTATTTACTTCCTGTCAGCCAAACATCAATTTACCATAAATTAAAGATGGTTATAAAATTATTATGAAAATATTTAACATGGCATATACATTGCTCATAATTCCTTTAAAATCATTTATCCGGGATTATTTGTGAAAAAAGAATACAAAATATTAATAGCCGACAGGAATTCCAATGTGAGGGAATTCCTGCGACGTGAAATGCTTGCGGAAGGCTACTCTGTGCAACTGGCTGAAAACGGGCGGGAAGTGCTGAAATGGGCATATCACCGTGAATCAGCGGATCTTTTAATTCTTGATCCGGATCTGCCGGATGCTGAAGAATCTTTATTGTTGAAAAAACTCAAGCAGAGGATTCCCTATCTTCCGGTAGTTCTACATACTTTTTTTTCAGATTATATTTCCGCCTCCAAAATTATGCATCCGACTGAATTTGTTGAAAAGGGGGGAAGCAGCATTGAAAAACTTAAAAAAGTTGTGACGGATATTTTAAATAAATCTCCCGGAACAGGCGATGAAAAAAGAGAATCGGAGGATTTGCAGTAATGAACAATGAAAACAGGCTAAAAAATCATTATTACAAATCATTGACGAGAAGGATGCTCTTTATAGTTATATTCGTTTCCTTTGCTCCATTGATCATGGTGAGCGGCATTATTTTAAACCAGTTCAGCGTATCATATAATGAAAAATTAAACGCTCACCTCGGCGAACTTGTCTTAAAACACAGGCAGAACATAGACGGTTTTTTACTGGAAAAGCTGAATAATATAAGGTTTATGGCCAGATCTTTTGCCGTTGAAGAACTGAAGAATGAAGAGTTTTTGAAAAATAATCTGGCTGCGCTTCAGACGGAATACGGTTCGGTTTTTGAAGACCTCGGATTCATCAATGAGAAGGGAATACAGGTGTCATATGCAGGTCCCTTCAAGCTGGAAAAGGCCAGGTATTCGGATGCCGAATGGTTCAGGAAGGCAATAAATAGTGATTACTTCATAAGCGATGTTTTTCTCGGTCTGCGGGGAATACCGCATTTCATAATTGCGGTAAGGCAGAAAATCAACGGAAATCCCTGGATATTGAGAGCCACAATCAGTTTTGTCGCTTTCAACTCTCTTGTTGAAAATCTCCGGATAGGTAAAACAGGCTTTGCATTCATATTAAACAGCAAAGGAGAATTTCAATCGAAGCCCGGTTTTGAAGTCGTCCATGGGAAATCATATTCTTTCTACGAATCGATAACAAAAGGCAGGAAGACAAAAGATGGGGTTTTTTTCTCCGAAATGGCCGATGACTCAGGAAAAGAGAATCTGTATGTAGCATCCTTAATAAAAAACGGAGATTGGATTCTTATATACCAGCAGGATAAATCCGATGCTTTTTCGGATCTTACCCATGCCAAACAGATAGCACTTTTTATCATTCTTACCGGCGGCATTATTATCGTTATAACTGCTCTATTGCTCTCAAAACGGATGGTAGCAAGGATTGCGCAGGCGGACCTGGAAAAGGAGTTGATGAACCAGCAGGTTATTGAAACGGGTAAGCTGGCGTCACTGGGCGAACTTGCGGCTGGAATCGCCCATGAAATAAATAATCCTGTTGCCATCATGGTAGAAGAAGCAGGCTGGGTACATGATCTTATGGAAGACGAGCAGTTTTCCAGCAAAGAGAATAAAGCCGAGTTCGAAAGGGCTCTTGCTCAGATAAAAACCCAGGGAAAACGGTGCAGGGAGATAACCCGGAAACTCTTAAGCTTTGCGCGGAAAACCGACACTTACATAGAAGACGTCAGAATTAATGAAGTTATCAATGATGCAATCAGCTTCTGCTCCCAGAGGGCAAAATTTGGCAACGTAGTCATAAAGTCAAAACTCCAGGAGAATCTGCCGGTAATACCTCTGTCTCATACCGAAATACAGCAGGTTCTTCTGAATCTTATGAACAATGCCCTCGATTCAATGGAAAAAAGAGGCGGAAATTTAACTTTAACAAGCGGCCTCGAAGGCGATGAAGTGGTAATCAGCGTTGCAGACGATGGCCCTGGAATACCAAGGGCGAATCTTGTCAGAATATTTGATCCCTTCTTTACCACAAAACCTGTGGGAAAAGGAACCGGGCTGGGGCTGTCCATATGTTACGGAATCATTAAGAAAATGGGGGGGAAAATTGATGTTCGCAGCGTCGTTGATGCTGGAACGACTTTCTATATCCGGCTCCCCTACCGGAAAAACGATTAAGGAGGATTTAACATGGCTATAAATATAATGCTTGTGGATGATGAAATACCTTTTCTTGAAACAATGACAAGGCGTCTTACCAAAAGAGAATTCGTAACGGCATCAGCGTCAAGCGGCAATGAAGCAATAAAGCTGCTTGAAACAAACGACGATGTGGAAGTTGTTGTCTTGGATGTAAAAATGCCCGTAATGGACGGACTGGAAACGTTAAAGATAATCAGGCAAAGATTCCCGCTTGTGGAAGTTATAATGCTTACCGGTCACGCAACAATAGAATCTGCCATTGAAGGAATGAAACTCGGAGCTTTTGATTATCTTATGAAGCCTTGCGACATGGAAGAGCTTTTATCGAAAGTACGCGAAGCCGCCATGAAAAAGAAGCGGCATAAGGAAAAAATTATAGAGGCCCAGCTTAGAAAAATTACAATAAGCCGGGTTTAGGCGCAATAAAATGTCTGATGATAAACACAATATGCACCCGGACCTTATAAAACTTCTCTTTGTCGATGACGAGAAAGATTTTGTTGATGTCATAACCAAAAGACTTTCAAAGAAAGGTTTTGATGTAACTAAAGCATTTTCCGGTCCGGAAGCGCTTCAGGCAATGCGCAAAGACGATTTTGATATAGCCGTTCTTGATCTGAAAATGGCAGAAATGGATGGAATTGAGGTTCTTAAAATTCTCAGGAAAATGGCCCCGGAACTTCCGGTGATAATTCTGACCGGACACGGATCGGAAATATCAGCAAGGGAAGGCATTAAATGCGGCGCCATGGAATATCTGTCAAAGCCATGTGATTTTGATGAACTTGTCGGAAAAATCAAGCAGGTTCTTAAAAGATAAGGAGGTGTTACAGGTGGATGAATTCAGTGTCCTTCTTGTAGACGATGAAAGAGAGTTTTTAGAAACATTGCTTAAAAGACTGCTGAAGCGAAGGGTAAAAGTAACAGGCGTCAACAGCGGTGAAGAGGCATTGAAGATTATAAAAGAGACACCGCCCGATGTCGTGGTCCTCGATGTAAGGATGCAGGGTATGGACGGCATACAGACATTGAGGGAAATCAAAAAGATAAGACCGTTGGTTGAGGTGATAATGCTCACAGGGCATGCCAATCTGGAGATAGCCGTAGAAGGAATGGAAGTGGGAGCCTTTGATTACCTTATGAAACCGACCGATGTTGACGAATTATTATATAAACTTGAAGACGCTTT
>CAYODW010000079.1:0-11757 GCA_964402865.1 uncultured Desulfonema sp.
CCCGGAAGAAAACTATCCGAAAAGATGAAAAAACAATACGGGATTGACGACCATTCGACCGACGCGAATGTATCCTTGTCTAAACATGGCCTTACATGCGACGACATAACCGATGTAATTATAACCCATCTTCACTTTGATCATGCGGGCGGATCAACTATATTTAAAAACGGAAATGTGGTCCCTGCCTTTCCAAAGGCAAAATATTACATCCAGAAAACACAATTTGAAACGGCAACCAATCCGGGACCTGGTGAAACCTCAAGCTTTACAAAAGAAGATTTTGTGCCGCTTATGGAATCTGGTGTTCTGGAAATGTTCGACGAGTCGTCTCTTTTTTCAGAAGATATCGAAATCATTGTCACAAACGGTCACACAAAAGGGCAGCAGCATCCTCTTATAAAAGGAGAATCGGTTTCGCTCTTTTTTTGTGCCGATCTTATTCCGACATTGGCACATATCCCAGTCTCGTGGCGGGCGGCATATGACAATTACCCTTTAACCATCATGAAGGAGAAAGAAGAGCTCCTTTCAAGAGCCCTTAAAGAAAACTGGATCCTATTCTTTGAACATGATCCTTATATAGCCGCAGCAACAATCAGGCACGGCAGGAGAAACATGGAACCTGATGAAATAATCGCGTTATAGCCTGAAACCCCCGTTTTTTTAACTGCTCAACTCCGCGTATTTTGATTAAAAACATATTTTATAAAGGGCCATTTCCGGATGAAAATAAAATAATATCTTGACAAGAATATCGGACACTGTTAGTTGTATATCAAAATTCAGGAGATTTATTAGATTTATAATGAACTATTTAGCCATTAACAACCTTGTCAGCATTATTATCGTCCTCGTGGTCGGGATACTTCTCCCCCTGCGAGGAAAGAGGTTGGTAATGGCTTAGCTTTTAGATATATTTAAAATTCAAAAACCGTTATCAGCCGAAAAAGCTGATAACGGTTTTTTTTTGGAGAGAATACATGGAAAACAAGAATAACAGAATAATGACAGGCGCCCAAATTCTGATGGATACATTGAAGAGCGAGGGTGTCGATACAATCTTCGGATATCCCGGGGGCGCGGTTATAGATATTTATGACGAGCTTTCAAAAACCGATATCAGGCATATTCTTGTGCGACACGAACAGGGAGCAGTTCATGCCGCTGATGGATATTCAAGGGCAAGCGGCCGTGTTGGTGTTTGTCTTGTTACATCAGGTCCGGGAGCAACCAATACGGTGACAGGCATAGCATCGGCATACATGGATTCCATACCTGTTGTAATACTGACCGGGCAGGTCCCGACACATTTGATAGGCAATGACGCTTTTCAGGAAGTTGACATAGTCGGAATCACAAGGTCATGCACCAAGCATAATTATCTTGTCACAAAGGCCGAAGATCTTGCAGGAACTTTAAAAGAGGCTTTCTATCTGGCAAGATCAGGACGCCCCGGTCCTGTGCTTGTTGATATTCCAAAAGATATTGCAAAAACCGGGGTTCAATTTACAATGCCTGAAGAGTCTATCCTCAAGTCATACAGGCCTACTTACAACCCGAACATAAAACAGCTCCAAAAGATCATTGCTTTAATCGAAGAATCTGAAAAGCCTGTTATTTTTGCGGGTGGAGGGGTAATTCTTTCAAAAGGTTCAAAGGAACTTACGGAATTTGCAAGAAAAACAAAGATTCCGGTTACAACATCTCTTATGGGGCTTGGCGCATTTCCGGGTTCGGATCCGCTATGGCTCGGAATGATAGGCATGCACGGCACTTTCAGGGCAAATATGTCTGTGGGAGCCTGCGATCTTCTTATAGCTATAGGGGTACGTTTTGACGACCGCGTTACAGGAAAAACGGACTCATTTGCGCCGAATGCAAAAATCGTTCACATAGATATTGATCCGACATCGATACGCAAAAACATTCCTGTATCAGTTCCCGTTGTCGGTGACTGCCGGATTGCCCTTGATCAGCTTAATCAGATGACAGGCAAGGCTGATTTTGGCAACATGATCAAGAAAAGGCAGAAATGGTTCAACCGGATCAGCAGATGGAAAACTACTAAGCCTCTTTCGTACAAACAGAAAGATACTATAATGCCTCAGTATGTTATTGAAAACCTTTTTAAAATAACAAAAGGAAAGGCAATAATAACTACTGAAGTTGGCCAGAACCAGATGTGGGCAGCCCAGTATTATCATTTTGACAAACCGGGTCATTTCATTACTTCAGGCGGCTTGGGATGCATGGGATTTGGACTTCCTGCTGCTATAGGAGCCCAAGTGGCATGTCCCGGAGAACTTGTTGTGGATATTGCAGGTGACGGAAGCATACAGATGAATATACAGGAACTGGCAACCGCCGTTCAGTATTCTCTTCCGGTCAAGGTGGTCATATTAAACAACAGGTATCTCGGCATGGTAAGGCAATGGCAGGAGCTGTTTTACGATAAGCGCTACTCTTGCACCAACATGGATCATTCCCCGGATTTCGTTAAGCTTGCTGAGGCTTATGGTGCTGTTGGTTTAAGAGCAACGAAACCGGAAGAGGTCGTACCTGTTCTAAGGAGAGGCCTTAACTCGGATAAAACAGTAATAATGGATTTTCAGGTTGAAAGAGAAGAAAATGTATACCCCATGGTTCCTGCCGGAGCCCCCATAACCGAAATGCTTCTGGTTTGATTTGGAGTTATTAATGAACAAAAAGGAAATTTATATGACTGAAGAAAAGCATGTACTGACAATGCTTGTGGACAACAAACCCGGGGTTCTTTCAAGAGTCGTCGGTCTTTTCAGCGGAAGAGGATTTAATATTGAAAGCCTGTGCGTTGCTGAAACAATTGACCCGCTTATTTCAAGAATTACGGTTGTAACAAAGGCAACCGAATCGGGAATAGAGCAAATTGAAAAACAGTTGAACAAGCTCATAAATGTAATCAAGCTCCGGAAGGTTTCCGGGCCGAAATCGGTTCAAAGAGAAATGGCGCTCATATATGTGATGGCAAAAAATGGCCAGCGCGCCGAAATACTTAGGATTGTTGACATATTCAGGGGGAAAATCATCGATGTCGGGACGGATCATTTTGTTATCGAAGTGACCGGAGATCAAGAGAAAATATCGGCAATTATAAACCTTCTCAAACCTATGGGTATAAAGAAAATATCCAGGACAGGCACCATTGCCCTGTTCAGATGATTTGTAAACACTCAGGCGGATAGACTGAAGGCTTAAGGTTTTATGTACAAAACATACGTGATCGCATCATAATTAAAAGGAGAGACTGATGGCACTAATAGATTTTGGAGGAGTACTGGAAGAAGTAATAACATCAGCGGAATTTCCCGTCGGGAAGGCGAAAAGCATCCTCAAGGATGAGACTGTCGCCGTGCTCGGCTACGGCGTACAGGGGCCGGGGCAGGCTTTAAATCTCAGAGATAACGGCATCAATGTTATTGTCGGCCAGCGCGAAGAGAGTAATTCATGGGAACGCGCAAAGGCTGATGGCTTCATTCCCGGCAAGACCCTGTTCCCGCTCGAAGAAGCGGCAAGAAGAGGCACGATTATTCAGTTTTTACTATCTGACGCCGGCCAGGTGAAGGCATGGCCTGAAATAAAGAAGTGTCTTGATCCGGGGGATGCGCTCTGTTTCTCCCACGGATTTTCGATTGTTTACAAGGATCAAACGGGCATCATTCCCCCTGGAGAGGTTGATATTATACTTGCAGCGCCGAAAGGATCAGGACGAACTGTCCGCACGAATTTTCTGAATGGAAGCGGAATAAACGCAAGTTTTGCGGTGCATCAGGATTTCACAGGAAGAGCAAAGGAAAGGATTCTTGCTCTTGGCATAGCTATCGGCTCCGGTTATCTTTTTCAAACCACCTTTGAAAGGGAGGTTTACAGCGACCTGACCGGCGAACGTGGAGTTTTAATGGGATGTCTGGCCGGCGTCATGGAGGCACAGTACAATCTTTTGAGAAATCACGGACACAGCCCCAGCGAGGCATTTAATGAAACTGTTGAAGAGTTGACGCAGAGCCTGATACGCCTTGTAGCCGAAAACGGAATGGACTGGATGTTTTCAAACTGCAGCACAACAGCGCAAAGAGGCGCCCTTGACTGGGCGCCTAAATTCCGCAACGCAGTTTCTCCGGTTTTTGACGATCTTTATCAGAGTGTTATATCAGGAAAAGAGACAAAAAGGGTTCTTGAAACGAACAGTGCTTCCGACTACAGAGAGAAGCTGCAGAAGGAACTGGATGAAATTCGAAATTCCGAAATGTGGAAAGCCGGAGCCGCTGTACGATCATTAAGGCCTGAGAACAGGAAATAATATCGGCTTATTGGAGAGAGCAATGAAATCTGTTCTTTTATACGATACGACATTAAGAGATGGAACTCAGGGAGAAAACATTGGTTTTACCGCTGATGAAAAACTCATTATTGCAAGAATGTTGGATGATATAGGCATACACTTCATTGAAGGAGGATGGCCCGGTTCTAATCCCAGGGATAAGCAATTTTTCGACCTCGCAAAGCGTACGGAATTTATTAATTCGCGTCTTACTGCTTTCGGTTCAACCCGCAGGCCGGGCATCTCTCCTGATGATGATCAAAATCTCAAAGCTCTCATTAACAGCGGAACCCCGGCTGTTGCAGTTTTCGGGAAAACATGGGGACTTCACATAGAGCGGATAATGGAAAACACCCTTGAAGAAAATCTCGTGATGATAAGAGATTCCGTAGAATACCTGAAGAGCAATGACCGCGAGGTAATATATGATGCCGAACATTTTTTCGACGGATACAGAGAAAATCGCGACTATGCCATAAAGACTCTTGATGCGGCAATAGAAGGCGGGGCTGACTTTATAGTTCTTTGTGACACAAATGGAGGCACTCTCCCCTTTGACATTGAATCGGCAATTGCTGATGTTCAAAAAGCTCTCGGTAAAAAATACCATAAGAGAAATAAGGGAAACAATATTCGGATAGGAATTCATACGCACAATGATTGCGGACTGGCTGTAGCAAATTCGATTATTGCCGTTAATACCGGCGCCGTGATGGTTCATGGAACCGTAAATGGATACGGCGAAAGGTGCGGTAATGCCGACATGACGTCTCTCATACCAATATTATGTGCAAAAATGGAGATGAAATGTTTACCAAAGGAGAGTCTTTCAAAATTGACAAAATTGTCGCGGGTTGTGAGTGAAATGGCCAACATGATTCCTTTGAACAGCAGACCCTTTGTTGGGAAAAGTGCTTTTGCGCACAAAGGAGGAATTCATGTCAGCGCTATCATGAAAGAGCCGAGAGCCTACGAACATATGTATCCCGATATTGTTGGAAATGCCCGCCGTGTTCTTGTGTCCGATCTTTCAGGTAAAAGCAATGTCGAATACAAAGCAAGGGAACTCGGCCTGGAGCTGGGAGGCAACGGATTTGACAGCCGCAAAATCGTTTCAGAAATAAAGCGTCTTGAACAGGAAGGGTATCAGTTTGATGTGGCCGATGGTTCCTTCAAAATACTGGTCGAAAAGTTTACCGATCAGTTCAAACCCCTTTTTGATCTCGAATCATTCAGAGTCACAGTTGAAAAAGACAGGGACAAGCCATGTTCTGCGCATGCAACAATCAAAATTTCCGTTGGAGATAAAAACGAAATTACTGCCGCTGAGGGGCAGGGCCCGGTTGGAGCTCTGGATAATGCCCTGCGCAAGGCTCTTGGCAATTTCTATCCGAATCTTGAATCAATGCGTCTTGTTGACTTCAAGGTAAGAGTCATTGATGGCCGCGAAGGAACTGCCGCAAGAGTAAGGGTTCTCATTGAATCACGAGACAAGGACGACATCTGGAGCACCATAGGTGTTTCTGAAGATATTATCGAAGCAAGCTGGCATGCTCTCGCTGATAGTTTTCAGTATAAGCTGGCAAAGAATGCATAAAACAACAAAGAAGAAGAGGATTCCATAAAAGCCCATTAAACTGGCGTATTATGATTTTTTTCGAATTCGTTAAAACTGTCATAAGGAGTATATTTCAATGAGCGAACGCATATATATTTTTGATACCACTTTAAGGGACGGTGAACAATCGCCGGGCGCAAGCATGAATACCGCAGAAAAATTGAGAATCGCGTTGCAGCTTGAGAAGCTCGGCGTTGATGTTCTTGAAGCCGGTTTTCCGGCAGCTTCAGATGGTGATTTCGAAGCTGTTTCAAAAATTGCGGAAAAATTAAAAAATACGGAGATAGCCGCTTTAGCTCGCACATCCCGATCCGATATCGACAGGGCCTGGGAAGCGGTTAAAGGAGCTGCAAAACCAAGAATACATACATTTATTGCGACTTCAGATATTCACATGAAATATAAACTGAATATGAGCAGGGACGAGGTCATACGGAAAGCTGTTGAAGCAGTTCGATACGCCAGGACGTACACAGGAAATGTGGAATTTTCGGCCGAAGACGGATCGAGAAGCGACCGTGATTTTTTATGCAAGGTTTTTGAAGCAGTTATTGAATCGGGCGCCACAATCGTAAATCTTCCGGACACCGTCGGTTATGCCATACCATCTGAGTTCGGAAATCTTGTAAAATACGTGATTGATCACACTCCGAATATTTCCAAAGCTATATTAAGTGTTCACTGCCACAATGATCTTGGCCTTGCGACCGCCAATACCATCGCAGCAATATCAGCCGGAGCAAGACAGGCCGAGGTTACCATAAACGGAATAGGAGAAAGGGCGGGAAACGCCTCCCTTGAAGAGCTGGTAATGGCCCTTCACACAAGACCCAATTACCTTTTATTATCTTCGAACATAAAAACGGAATTTATTTATCCTACAAGCAGACTCGTCAGCATGATAACAGGCATAACGGTTCAGCCTAACAAGGCGGTTGTCGGAGCAAATGCATTCCTCCATGAAGCTGGTATTCACCAGGATGGCATGCTTAAGAATCCTATGACATATGAAATAATGAAACCGGAAACAATCGGTCTCAGTACAAGCAGGCTTGTTCTTGGAAAACATTCCGGAAGACATGCACTTCGTTCACAATTAAAAGAGCTCGGATATGACCTTTCTGATGAAGAGCTTAAAATAATATTCTCCAAATTTAAGGAGCTGGCGGATAAGAAGAAGAATATTGTTGATGAAGATCTGGAAGTTCTAGTAACCGAAGGAATTCTTCGCACGACAGACACCTTCCGGCTTGAATACCTTCATGTAACAAGCGGTACTACGGTTCTTCCGATGGCAAGTGTCAAGCTCTCAATAAACGGCAGGTCCTTAAAGGGAGCAGACTATGGAAATGGTCCGATAGATTCGGCTTTCAAAACAATAGCAACCCTTACCGGAACAAACTCGGAGTTATTAAGATTTTCGGTAAGCGCAATCACAGGCGGAACAGATGCCCAGGGTGAAGTTACAGTGCGCCTGAAAGAAAACGGCCTAATCGCACTTGGAAGGGGTGCGGATCCGGACATTATTACCGCAAGCGCCAAGGCTTATATAAATGGTCTGAACAGGCTTGAGTATCTGAAAACCCATCCAACAAAAACACCGGAAGCTTTATAGAGATAAAAAGGGTTCAAGGGCTCAGGGGTCAAGTGTTTGTTTTCCTAGGACCATCGTCCCTTTGGGTCCTATTCTTTTTCACTTGAATCCATGGACCCTTGTACCCTCATAAATTCATTATTCTTTCTGAAGATCTATAGCCAGTTTTACAATTCCTGCAACCTGATCATCGGGAACGCGGCCTCGTACGATTGCCCGGCAAACGCGGTTTTTATCCAGAAGAATGACATTTGAAGTATCTTTTCCAAGACCCCAGGCTTTTCTTAACGATGCATCATAGTCGAAGAGAATAATGGTATTATACTTTTTCGCTTTTCTGCCGGCAATCGCCCGGATAAGAGCATCCGGCTTCCAGGTGGCGGCACAGTCGGCAAAACCTATTCCCTTGTATGTTTCCTCCTTAAGAAGACCGTCATCTTTTGCCTTTTTCATGGCATCTGTGAAATGTTCATTCAGATCCGATTCGTCAGGATCAACATAAGTAACAAGCAGAACCTTTCCAGCCCATGACTCCATGGTAAATAATTTATCATCCGCGTCCTTATATGACCAGTCCGAAGCTTTGGCCCCGATCTTTAGTTCATCAGCAAATGCAGGGCCTCCGGCAAGAAAAACAAACGCAATCAGCAAAAATAAAAATCTTTTCATTAAAAAGCCTCCTTCTTTATATTTTATGTTTCATTCTTAGTATCTAGTGTGCCCGTAATTTCAGAAATAGATAAAATGTTTCTATCCGTCAGATATTTTTCTATGCCTTCAATTATATCAATGGTTGCCCTCGGGTTAACAAAATTTGCAGTTCCTATTTGAACAGCCGTTGCCCCTGCAATAAAAAACTCGATGGCATCTTCAGCGGAAAATATTCCTCCAACACCTATGACCGGCACTTTCACTTTCTGAGCTACCTGCCAGACCATCCGCAAGGCAATAGGCTTGATCGCAGGCCCCGAAAGCCCTCCGGTGATATTTGCAAGCTTTGGTCGCCTTGTATTAATATCTATTGCCATACCTGTTATAGTATTTATAAGAGAGAGCGAATCGGCGCCGGCTTCAAACGCACCTTCTGCTATTTCTGTAATATCTGTTACATTCGGAGAAAGCTTTACTATAAGAGTTTTGGTTGTTTTTTCCCTGACCGCTTTTGTTACTTTATAAGCCGATTTTGCTTTTACTCCAAAGGCAATTCCGCCCTTTTTTACATTGGGACAGGATATATTAACCTCGATTGCCGCAATGTCTCCGGCATCTTCAATAATTTCGGCAAGCCTTGCATATTCATCTATGCTTTTTCCATAAATATTTACTATGATCGGGGTGGAAAGAGTTCTAAAAAAAGGGAGTTTTTTATCTATAAATATATCAATTCCAACATTTTCAAGACCTATGGCATTCAGCATTCCGCATGGCGTTTCCACAACACGGGGCGGCTTGTTCCCCTTGGAGGGTTCGAGAGACAGGCCTTTGACTATTATAGCTCCTATACGGTTCAAATCAACCAGAGACAGGAACTCTTCACCATACCCGAATGTGCCTGAAGCTGTAATAACCGGGTTCTTGAGTATTATTCCACCGATGTTTGCGCTCAGATCGGGTTGTTTACTCGTAAGGGGCGCCGGCACTTTATTACCCAATTTAAATCGCTCCGGCCATCTTGAATATGGGAAGGTACATCGCTATAACCAAACCTCCGATAGTTACACCAAGAAAAACCAGCATGAAAGGCTCAATCAGCGCAGTAAGGTTTTCAACAGCCTGATCAACCTCCTCATCATAGAAATCCGCAATCTTTCCGAGCATTGCATCAAGTGCGCCGGTTGACTCTCCCACAGCTATCATCTGGCATACCATCGAAGGGAAAACACCGCTTTCCAAAAGAGGATCGGCCATGGTCCGGCCTTCCGTAATACCTGATCGGACATCATATACGGCCCTTTCTATTGACTTGTTTCCGGCAGTCTTCGCCACAATATCAAGCGCCTCCAGTATGGCAACTCCGCTTGAAAGCATTGTTCCCATAGTACGGGTAAACTTGGCAACAGCTACTTTACGTAAAAGAATTCCAAAAACAGGGAGCCTTAGGAATATATCATCCATGATAATGCGTCCTCTTTCAGTTTTATAGAATCTTCTGTATGCGAATATAAAGAGGATAATAGCCCCGATGAGATATATTATCTTTGATTTAACAAACTCGCTTGCATTGACAACTATCTGTGTGGGAACCGGGAGCTCGCCGCCAAAATCAGCAAACATATCCTGAAATACAGGAATAACGAAAACAAGAATAACGACAAGCACAAGAAAAGCAATAATCAGAGTAACTATAGGATACACCATGGCACCCTTGACCTTGCCCTTTAGTTTTGCCGCTTTTTCCATGTATGCGGCAAGCCGCTGAAGAATTACATCCAGTATGCCGCCGGCCTCACCGGCAGCTATCATATTCACAAAGAGATCGTCAAAATGATTCGGATATTTCTTCAGGGCTTCGGCAAGGGTTGATCCGCTTTCAACTGTTTCTTTAATCTTTTTCAGCATTACTTTAAAGGTCTTGTTTTCCTGCTGGCCATAAAGGATATCGATACACTGAATAATGGGAAGGCCCGCGTCTATCATGGTGGAAAATTGTCTGGCAAAAAGGATGATATCCCCTTCCTTAACTTTAGGCTGCAGAAAGGAAATGTTTTCGAAAAGATCCTTGGGTTTCAACTTTATTTTGATCGGGGTGATTTTCTGTGCATTTAGCCTGCTCTTTACAGCTTCTTCACTGGATAAATCCATCTCCCCTTTTTGGATCTTGCCTTTCCTGTTCTTCCCTGTCCACTGATATATGGGCATAATAGACCCTCCTTGCTATAGGAAAAAATACGGAAACCAAATTAATCGGAACAAAACTGCAAAATATCCTGTATTAAATTAAAAGAGGAATGAGAATCTATTCTTATTCTCTCTTTACAAAATAAAAGACCCCTCTTGGCATGCTTGTTTTTGTTATTTCTCCATTTTCATAAAGTTTATCAAGATGTTTTTTTGCGTTGTTTTCATTTATATTCATTATACGGGAAACATCCTCCGCAGTACAAGGCCTTCTTCTAACAATTGATATAATGAATTCTCTGAAATCTTTGCCTGATAACTTACCGGATACATCCGGATTGCGAACAACACTGGAGTTACAAAGGTATCCTGCAACATCTGTCAGAAAAGACTCTTCAACAGGTTGAACCCATGTTTCTGTTCCCGGCCTGTCAAGAGTATTCAAATGAATTCTGTCAGGCCCGACAATTTTCAGTATATCCTTTATTTTTTTAAGTTCTATATCTTTATCATTTAACCCTTTGACGATAAAGACTTCAACCCATAATTGATTTGAATAAATTTTTCTAAAACCTATCAGTCCGTCTATTATTTTGGACATTTCAAGATCTTTATGCGGCCTGTTGATACGAATAAAATTTTCAACAGACCCCGAATCTATCGAAACTTTCACTACATCCGCATCAAGAACCCTCGCTCGCACCTCCGGATCAAACAAGAGGGTCCCATTGGTAAGTACCGCTACACTGTACTCCGGATATTCGCATTTCAAAAACCGGATCAGGCCGCCAATTTGTTTGTGGAGAGTTGGTTCACCTGAACCTGAAAATGTAACAAAATCAAGCCTAGGCCTTTGTGATAAAAAATCCGTTAACTCAGATTTAACCTTTTCAACAGGAACATACTCTTTTATCTCAAGAGTGAGATTCCCTGTCCTTCCACATTCGCAGTATATACAGTCAAGTGTACAGGTTTTTGCAGGCAAAAGATCCACACCGAGAGACATCCCAAGGCGCCTTGACGGCACGGGACCGAAAATATACCTGTATCCTGAATTCAGTTTATTATTCATTTATCTACTAATGTATCAGAATCTTTATATTTATAACATAATTGCAATTAAACAACAATAGTTTTATAGTAAACGCCATAAATATGTTCCATTTGGTTATGGTTGCGTATGCGATCCGCAGGAATAATGACCTGCCCTTCGTCAATCCGCCAAAGGTCTCTGGCGGACACCCATGAAATCCGGGCAGCCCCAGAGGAGTTATACTCACGAAGCCGTATATTGTCTCCGCCTGTACAATATTTATTGTCTATTTGGGGGCGTCCTCGAAGACTTAA
>CAYODW010000080.1:0-11445 GCA_964402865.1 uncultured Desulfonema sp.
CTTATTTTGATATTCCGATCCAGCATGCAAGCCGTTACATATTAAAAAAAATGGGAAGAAACTACAGTCAGACATATCTATTAAACCTCTTTGATAAAATACGGTCAATGGTTCCCGATGCTTCCCTTCGGACGACGGTTATATCAGGTTTCCCAGGAGAAACGGAGAAAGATACCAAAGAGCTTTTGTCGTTTATTGAAAAGGTCAAATTTGATCATCTGGGCGCTTTTGTCTATTCCGATTCCAAAGATATTCCATCCCATAAGCTTCCGGACAGGGTTCCGAAAAATGTTGCAAAAAAAAGGTATGACAGGATTATGTCCCGCCAGATGGAAATATCCCTTGAAAGTAACAGAAAATATATTGGCAGGGTTCTTGATGTGCTTATAGAAGAGTCTCCTGAAGAAAAGCTTTTTATAGGCCGCACAATAGATCAGGCGCCCGAAGTGGATGGTATTACCTATGTTACAGGGGATCTGAAGATTGGTTCATTTGCCAGGACTAAAATAACCGATGCGCTTGAATATGATCTTGTCGGAGAAGCTGCGTGAAAGATTTAAAGGATGAAATTCTTGCGATGGTCGAAAAAGACCTTGCGGAAATTGAAATTGCGCTTACGGATAATTTGAACCCATATCTCGGCCTGGTCTCTGATGTGGCAAAACACATTCTTTTTGCCGGAGGGAAGAGATTAAGACCGCTTCTTATGGTCCTTTCAGCAAGAATCTGCGGTTATCAAGGAAAATACGACAAAGTCTTTTCAACTATCTTTGAATATCTACATGCCGCAACACTTCTGCACGATGACCTTGTTGACGGCGCGGAATTAAGGAGAGGGAAACCTGTTGCAAACAGAATCTGGGGAAATTCAACAACGGTTCTGGTCGGGGATTTTCTTCTTGCCAGGGGCCTTTCAATTGCGGCTGCTACCGGGAAGCCGAGAGTTATGAAAATAATTGCCGAAATCACAGAAAACATGTCTCAGGGAGAAATTCATCAACTTATGCGGAAGGGGCGCCTGGATATTACGGAAGAAGAATATTTTGAAATAATATGGCGGAAAACCGCAGTTCTGTTTCAGGGTGCATGCAGGATAAGCGCTATTATAGCCAATTCACCGAAACGATATGAGATAGCGCTTTCGGAATATGGAAATAATCTGGGAATGGCTTTCCAGATGGCCGATGATCTTCTTGACTACACACTGGATACAAATGCTCTCGGGAAAAAGGTAGGGGCCGATTTAAAAGAGGGTAAAATCACTCTTCCTGTAATATATGCGTTAAAGAAAGCCGGCAGAACCGACCGGCACAGGATGGAGTCAATAATAAGAAATAATAAATTTTCTATCGGGGAATTTAAATCTCTGATAGAATTGCTTGAAAAATACGGAGGGATTGCTTACACAAAAGAGCGAGCTAAAGAACACATTGAAAAGGGGAAAAGAGCTCTTCTTGTTTTTAAACCATCAAAAACAAGAAAAATACTTGAATATATAGCCGATTATGCGCTAGTCAGAAAAGCCTGATCCTGGATTTAATCAGCAACAAAAGCTAAATCGACCGGCAAATGAAAATAAATATTCCAAACATACTGACACTTATAAGAATTTTGCTCGTTCCCCTCTTTGTTATTTATCTGATGAAGGATTTGTTTTACTCAGCCCTCATTGTATTTGCGATTGCCGGATTGAGCGATGGACTCGACGGACTTATCGCAAGATATTTCAACCAGCGCACAGAACTCGGAGCCTACCTTGACCCGATTGCGGATAAGCTCCTTATTACCTCGGCATTTGTAAGTCTTGCAGTGATGAAAATAATTCCGGGCTGGTTGGCTGTTATAGTAATAAGCCGGGATGTTTTAATACTTCTCGGAATCGCAATCTTTTCGATAACAGATATAACTGTTGATATCAAACCGAGCTTTATCAGCAAATGCACAACCGTTACACAGCTTACAACAGTTGTTTTCGTTCTTTTTAATCCGGCAGTTTCAGGAGCTGCAATGGTTGGATATTTTTTGTACTGGTTCACGGCGGGGCTTTCAATCCTTTCCGGCTTTCACTATATTTACAGAGGCATGAATATTCTACAAGAAATCTCTTTAAATAACCAGAAACAGAAATAGATTTTTCCCTCATTTCCCTTGACATGAAAATTAAGAGATGTTAGTTTTTTCCGTAATAAAGGCGCGTAGCTCAGGGGGAGAGCGCTACCCTGACACGGTAGAAGTCGTTGGTTCAAATCCAATCGCGCCTACCAGAAATAATAAGGGGGATTGGTATTAATTGCCAACCCCCTTTTTTATGAACATAAGAGTTTTTCCTTAACAGTCTCCCATAGGCAGAAAATAAGCAAAGTCCGAATGTCACCATTGCATATTCTTAATACATTGAAAATTCAATTGTTTTTTCCGTTGCGTTTTACTGAATGAGGAGCCGCAATGGGGAGCTTGCCTCGACAATCCGCATGTTTTGCCCGGATTGAGAGGTAAGGGAATAGGCCTAAGGCTTTTTGCCGTAGCCGCTAAGGAGAAACATAGAGAAATGATAATTGCAAAGCCTAACCGTGTAACGCGAACCTTTACACAAAAGCTCGAGGCTGAACCGGCGAAAGTATTTCCATTGCTGTGCCCCGTGCGGGAGGCGGATTGGATCGACGGGTGGGACCCGCTCATAGTTTTCAGTGAATCCGGAACAGCCGAACCCGATTGCGTTTTTCTGACTGCGGCAAATCTGGGGAATGCAGTCTGGTATATTACAAGACATGAGCCGGACAACTGCTTCCTGGAGATGATAAAAATTACCCCGGACATCACCGCTTGTAAATTAACCATCAAACTTCGCCCGGTCGGGGACAAATCAGAAGCTACAATAACTTATGCTCACACGAGCTTAGGGCTGGAAGACGATGCCTTCATCTCATCATTTACAGAAGAGCATTACCATAAATTCATGCAGGATTGGGAAACACGGATAAATCATTACCTTTCTCGCGGGAGTCTTCTTCGCCCGGAAGGCGGCTGACATTTGCCTGTGGTTCATCACCCCAGTTTTTTCCTGAAGCGGATTACTGCGGCAAGGAACAGGCAAGTACTGAATGTAACCATTGCTAGGGTTTCGGGTATAAGATCCTTAAAGGTTGTCCCTTTCAGATATATCTCACGCAGTATCACTATGTAGTACCGCAGAGGATTAAGGCGAGTTATATGCTGGATTACGGGAGGCATGTTGGCGATCGGTATGAAAAAACCCGAAAGAAGAATTGCAAATATCATGAAAAACCAGGCGACAAAAAGAGCCTGCTGCTGTGTATCCGATATCGTTGAAATGAAGATACCGAGTCCGAGTGTTGAAATGATAAAAATTGAAGATTCAAAAAGTAGAAGAAGCAGGCTCCCTTTTACTCCTATTCCGAAAATAAGATAGACGAATCCCATTGAGATCATTATCTCGATTATGCCGAGTATGCTGAAAGGTATTATCTTGCCAATAACAAGCTGATATGACTTTATCGGAGTTACCATGAGCTGTTCCAGTGTTCCTATCTCCTTTTCACGAACGATGCCCATGCTCGTGAGGAAGAGGGTTATTATGAGAAGAATAAGAGCGATGATTCCGGGCACTATGTAGAGTTTGCTTTCAAGATTCGGGTTGAACCAGAACCTTGGTTCCGTCTCAACCCTGCGTATATTTTTAACCTGAAGGCTTAAATCAGGCGAATATTCCATGAGTCTTTCCTGGTATTGTTGTACAATGTCAGTAATATACCCGAGCGATACTCCGGCGGAATTTCCGTCCACCCCGTCAACGAGAAGCTGTATATCCGGTTTTTTTTGAAGAACAATGTCACGCTGGAAATGGCTGGGGATCACTATGGCAAGATTCGCCTTTCCTGAATCAAGGTAGGATGAAAGCCTGGTGTAATCCTCTTCAAAGCCTGTGATTATGAAATATTTCGAATGAACAAATTTACTGATAAATTCCCTGCTGTACGGTGTTTTATCCTGATCCTGGAAAATGATTTTTATGTTTTTTACATCGGTTGTTATGGCATTGCCCAAAACAAATATTTGAATGAGGGGAACTACAAACAGGATTCTGACCATAGAGAAATCCCGGAAGATCTGTCTGAATTCTTTCTGCACAAGATAAAATATCTGACGCATCTTTACTCCAGGGTCGTTTTAAACCGTATGGTTGCAATTGAGAGCATGAACAGTCCTATGCCGGATAAGGCTGCGGCATGCTGCCACAGCTCCGCAAGGCCGATTCCTTTGAGCATTATGCCGCGGATAATTATAAGAAAATAGGTGGCAGGCACCACTTTTGATATGTATTGAAGCGGGAGAGGCATGCTTGCTATCGGAAAAATAAAACCGCTCAGCATTATGGTGGGAAGAACTGTTGCCATGAGTGTAGCAAGCATTGCTATCTGCTGCGTTTTTGCGACTGCCGAAATCATCAGCCCGAAACTTAAGGCGACAAATATGTAAATAAGCGACAGGACGGCAATCAGGGACAAGCTTCCGTTGATGGGCACTTTGAACAGAAGGCGGGCAAAAACAATGATAATTATTCCATTGAAAAAACCGAGGGTGATGTACGGAACTACTTTTCCCACGACGATTTCTATAGGGTGAACCGGCGAGACAAGGATCTGTTCGAGGGTTCCAGTTTCTTTTTCGCGGGTTATGGTAATAGATGTCAGAAGAGAGCATATGAGAAGAAGTATGAGGGCGACAAGGCCGGGCACAAAAAAGTTTGCGCTCTTCATATCGGGATTATAAAGAATCCTGGGTTCAAGGCCTAGTATTCCGGGAGACCGGCGGTTCAGTTTCTCATTAAATAACTGAGTGACCCTGTTGCTGTAGTTGTTTATGAATGTCCCGACGTTAGAATCGGCAGCATCAACGATAAGCTGAACTTTTGTAATCCTGTTTGAAACGAGACTTTCCGAAAAATCCGAGGAGATGATGAGCGCCATCTGAATATCACGTTTTTTAAACAAGGATTCTATCTCGCTGCGCTTAATGTCCGTGTATTTGAGAACAAAGAACCGATTTTCAGTAAAACCTCGTATGAGTTCCCTGCTCTCCGGAGTTTTGGCATCATCAATTACGGCAAAGGTCAGGTTTTTCATGTCGAGCGTGATTGCATAACCGTAAAGAATTATCATGAGAACAGGCATCAGGATAATAATAAGAAGAGATCTCCAGTCCCGGAAGATATGGGTATATTCTTTAATTATTATGCTAATTATTCTTCTAGGTTTCATTTTAATTTGTAATTACCAAGCCGCAGATTTACGTAGATCATCACTGATATTTTTTCTTCGCATTTAAATCTATCTGCGTTCATCTGTGTGAATCCGCGGCTGATTGGTTCCGACCGATAATGTGTATAAAAATATCCTGCATGGTAGTTTTGTCGTATTTCTGCTTAAGACCTGTCGGAGTTCCGAGTTCGATTATTTTCCCTTTGTGCATAATCGATACCCTGTTGCAGTATTCGGCTTCATCCATGTAATGTGTCGTCACAAAGACCGTTTTTCCGCTGCCTGCTATTTCATATATTATTCGCCAGAAATTGCGCCTTGATATCGGGTCAACTCCTCCGGTCGGCTCATCGAGAAAAATTATTGACGGGTCATGGAGCAATGAAGTGCTTAATGCCAGTCTCTGTTTCCATCCAAGGGGCAAGGATCTTGTTAAAGTGTTTTTCATTTTATCAAGATTTAACTCTGAGATCAGTTGATCTGTTTTGCCGGAAATATTTTCCCGGGAGAGTCCGTATATGCCGCCATAGAATTCTATATTTTCTTTAACGGTCAGATCGTCATATAGGGAAAATTTCTGGCTCATGTAGCCGATATTTTTTTTTATCTTCGCGGTTTCCGAATTGATACTGAAACCGGCGACTGTTGCTTCTCCCGACGTAGGTTTCAAAAGACCGCAAAGCATTTTTATCGCGGTTGTCTTGCCGGCTCCGTTTGCGCCGAGGAATCCGAAGATTTCACCCCTGTTAACCTCAAAAGAGATTTCATCTACGGCTATAAATTTCCCGAAATGGCAGCTTAGTTTTGATACGCTGACTGCGTTGTCAGTTTCCATGCCCGATTTTCCCTTCGATAAGGCCTATGAAAACATCTTCAAGGGATGGAGCAATACGTTCAATATTTAATTGCTGACCGAGAAGATCATGAATCTTTGAGCGGATCTCTTCGCTTGAAAAGCCGGGCGGAAAAGTAAGATGGAGGCTGTCTCCAAAAGATTGAACTGAAATTATCCCCGGAATTCGGGCAAAACGATTTGACTGAAGGACCAGATTATATCCGGATATTTTATATATATGATTATGCATCAGGCCGGTAATTTTTTCGGGCTTGCCGACAGCGAGGACGGAGCCTTCGTGCATTATTGCTACGCGGTCACATAAAAGCGCTTCATCCATGTATGGTGTTGAAACAAGAATAGAAACTCCTTCTTTTTTTAATTCCTGTAAAATTTCCCAGAATTCACTTCTTGAGACAGGATCAACACCTGTTGTCGGTTCATCAAGAATAAGCACAACGGGGTTATGGATTAGAGTGCAGGAAAGGGCCAGTTTCTGCTTCATTCCTCCTGAAAGCTGACCAGCGAGCCTTTCTGAAAAAGGCTCAAGGTTGCTGAACTTAAAAAGTCGTTTTTTCCGTTCAGCTATCTCCTTTTTAGGAACTTCAAACAGGTTTGCGAAAAAATTTAAATTCTGACTGACTGAAAGATCCGGATAGAGAGAAAATCTCTGGGGCATGTAGCCTGTTATACTCCTTATTTCTCTTACGCTCTTTGATACGTTCAGGCCGGTTACTGCAAGTTCCCCGGAGTCGGGTGAAATGAGTGTGACAAGAGTTCTTATTGTCGTTGTTTTTCCGGCTCCGTCAGGACCTATCAAACCGAAGAGTTCGCCTTTTTCGACATCAAGGCTCAAATTTTTTACCGCTATGTTTTTACCGAATGATTTTGAGAAGTTTATAATGCTGATTACAGGCTGCATCATCTTTCCCGTTGTACGATTACAGATACAGGCATACCGATTTTTAATATTCCTTCCATATTCTGAACCGAAACTTTTGCGGAAAATACCAGGGAAGCCTTTGTTTCTTCGGTCATTATTGTTTTAGGAGTAAATTCGGATTTATCGGAAATCCATGTTACCTGCCCTTCGAGTGTTTTATCATCAATCCCGTCTATCTTTATCCGGACCTTCTGGCCAAGTTTTATAAAAGGGAGGTTTTTTTCATCTATGTATATTTTTGTCCAAAGAGAAGTTATATCTGCAATATCACAAACAGGGCTTCCTGTGACAAGGAGTTCTCCGCTTTCAACATAACGGACAAGGACTGTCCCTGAAACCGGGGCTGTGATTGTTGATTCTTTAAGCTGTTTTTTTATAATCCTGGCGCCGGATTCAACCTGGTTCTTCCTGCTTGTGACTGCGTCTATGGAGGATTTAATGTACCTGATCCGCTCGTCTGCCGCATCAAGCTGTGTTTTCAGATCGTCCACACTTTGCTGTGATGTGGCCTTTGACTTAAGGAGAGCAAGGAACCGGTTATATTTTATACTTATATTTTCTCTTTCGATTTTTGCGCTTTCAAGCTGGGAAAGTGCGGCGCTGTGCTGGTTGTTGATCTCTTCAATTGCAGAGCGATTCTGATCGAGCTGATATCCAAGTTTTTCAGTTTCTATGATTGCAAGTATCTGCCCTTCTTTAACTCCCATTCCCTCGTCGAAATTGAGCTTCGTTATTATGCCGCTTGCCTGAGAACTTACCCGTGTTGTATTGGCATCCATTATCCCTGAAAAGTTCATTTGAGTATCAGTCTTTTTGGAACATGAGAATATGGCAAGAATAAAGAAAATAAAGACGATTTTTTGGAACCGGACAATAGATGCGGGAAAACTTTTCTGGCTTTTCATATGTTTTAATTCCGGGCTCAGTTGTTCTGGTTTTTAATTATTATAAAAGGATCGATCATGTAATTATATTGATAATATACTATAGAATCAGCTTTTTAGTGTCAAGGAAGTTATTCTAAGCCGTGCTTTTATGTTGACTTTTCTGCTGCTTCTTGAAAGAAAGTAAAAGTTTTATGTGCTTCCATTATATTCATTATTACCCCAATCCTTATGATAAATGATAAGTATAAACTGACAGGATAAATGTTTTTGTTAGGAGAAACCGGACCATGGACATGAAGCGGGATTATTATGAGGATGTCAAATTATTTACTTCAGGCGTGGTTTTTTTCTGGTTTATGGTCCTCATGGTTTTCCTGGCCGCATATCCCTTTCTTGTCAAAAACTATTATGTTTACGTGGCAAATTACATTGCCATAAATATAATTGTAGTAATCGGACTTAATATTCTTGTAGGTTATACCGGTCAGATATCTTTAGGGCACGCCGGATTTTTTGCCATAGGCGCCTATGGGACTCTTATTTTGATGACCAAGCTTAGCTTACCTTTTCTTCTAGCACTTCCCGTATCAGCACTGATTGCTTCTGTTTTCGGATTTCTCCTCGGACTTCCTGCCTTAAGGCTTGAAGGCCCCTATCTTTCAATAGCGACTCTCGGTTTCGGCCTGACCATTACGAGGGTTATAGGAAAAATCGAATTTTTTGGCGGAAGGCAGGGGCTTCATGCGCCTGAGCTTATCATAGGCCCTTGGCATCTAAATACAGACCGGGATTTTTACTATCTTCTTATGGTTATTACGGTGCTGATGACCGTTGGTGCCCGCAACCTGATAAAGACTCGAGTAGGGCGGGCATTTGTTGCAATAAGGGATGCTGATATTGCGGCGGAGACGATGGGCGTCAATCTTGTATTTTATAAGACCCTTGCTTTTGCCGTAAGTGCATTTTACACCGGCATTGCGGGGGGGTTGTTTGCCTTTGTTCTGCGATTCATCGAACCTGAACTCTTTTCGCTTTTTATGTCCATAATGTTTCTCGCCATGGTTGTTGTTGGAGGGCTTGGATCAATAATGGGTTCCATCGCAGGGGCCTGCCTTCTCGGCTGGCTTGACTTGCAGTTAAGAAATATTCTCAGTCTACCGTACATCGGATCATGGCTTGAGAGCCTTTCCAAAAGCTATTTTTCATTAACCGGCGTTTCAAATATCCAGTTCATTCTGTTCGGTTTAATAATGGTTCTTATAATGCTTTTTGAACCTCTGGGAATATTCGGAATCTGGATCAGGACCAAGAAGTACTGGAAAACATGGCCGTTTTAGGTAGAAGAGGATTTCATGCTTGATTTTATTCAGATGGTTGCAAGCGGAATTGCAGTAGGAAGTTCCTATGCACTGATGGGACTTGCCATGGTAATAATATATAAAACATCGGAAGTGCCTAATTTTGCCCAGGGCGAGATGGCTCTAATATCAGTCTTTTTTGCATTTATGCTTCTTGATCATTATGGAGTGCCGGGCTATGTCGCTTTTCCTGCCACACTAGTTTTTGCGGGTGTTCTCGGGTTCCTCCTTGAGTTTACTGTTTTGAGAAGGGCGAAAAATCCGAATGTGCTTGGCATGATCGTCATAACAATCGGCCTCGAGATGATACTGCTGGGGTTCGTTTCCTGGAAATTCGGCGCCGATCACAAAGATATGCCTTTTCCTATTTCACCCTATGAAAGCTTTGCAATGGGGAAAATATTCGTAAGCACTCTTGAGGTTCTGACTCTGTTTGTGGCTCTTGTTATGATGGTGGCTCTTTTTCTTTTTTTCAGGTTTTCGAAACTTGGTATGGCTGTAAAAGCTACTCAGCAGAACAGGTCGGCTGCCCGGCTTATGGGAATCAGAACCAACCGTATAATGATGTTTACATGGGGTATGTCTTCCGTTGTCGGATGTGTTGCAGGACTGCTCCTTACTCCTGTTTCGATGGATCCATTTATGATGTGGGATCCCATGTTAAAAGGTTTTGCCTCTGCTGTTCTGGGCGGTATGACATCTCTTCCGGGCGCTGTTTTTGGAGCATATATTCTCGGCATTATTGAAAATCTGTTCGGAGGTTATGTTTCAATAGAATTCAAGTCTGTTGTCGCTTTTGTTATAATTGTTCTTGTTTTGTGTGTGAAACCGAGCGGGCTTTTTGCACGACATTATGTTAAAAAAGTTTGACAGCTTCGTAAAAAGTCATTCTACACCATTAACTGTAACAAACAAGAGGAGGAGCTATGAAAAAGAAATTACTTAGTATTTTACTCGCAGCTGCAATGGTTTTTGGCATTACAATTTCTGCAATGGCTGAAGAAGGTGTAACGGATACCGAAATCCATATAGGGCAATGGGGGCCGCAGACAGGGCCTGCTGCAGCCTGGGGGTCGGTTGCGCGCGGCACGGATGCCTATTTCAAGATGATAAATGACGAAGGTGGCATAAACGGCCGGAAACTGGTCCTTCATATGTTTGATGACGGTTATAACCCGGCCAAAACAATGGCAGGAGTCAAAGAGCTCCAGGAAGGAAAAGGAATGTTTGCATGGGTTTCAGGGGTCGGGACTGCCACGGGTCTTGCGGTAAAAGATTACCTTATGGAAAGGAAGATCCCCTGGGTAGGCCCTGCATCGGGTTCGCAAGTATGGACTAATCCTCCCAGTAAATATCTCTTTGCTGACTATCCCCTGTACTATATTGAGGCAAAGGCTCTGTGTAATTACGGTGCAACAAAGCTTGGAAAGAAGAAATTTGCCATGATTTACCAGAATGATGACTATGGTAAGAACGGATTGGCAGGAGCTCAGGAAGAACTGGGCAAATTAGGTTTGAAGCTTGTTGAAGCTGTTCCGGTTGAAGTGACTGATACAGATTTGAAACCTCATGTAATGAAGCTGAAACAGTCTGAAGCTGATGTCGTACTGTTGTGGGTTACGCCTTCTCACGCCGTCCGCACTATAGGAACCGCGGCGGCAATGCAGTTTGCGCCCCAGTGGATGAGCACAAGCACATGTTCTGATTTTCCGTTCATGAACACAATCAGCAAGGGGCTGTGGACAGGAGTGATAGCCGCCAGTTTCGGTGAAGTTCCCGATTCTCCATCTCCGCTTATGCAGAAATACAAGAAAGCTCATGAAAAGTATGCTGCCAAAGAGGAAAGATGGGGTGTATTCTTTTATGCCGGATTTGGTTTTGTTGAGCCTGCCGTTGAAGCTCTGAAAAGGTGCGGAAAAGATCTTACAAGGGAGCGTTTTGTAAAGGAGATGGAAGGGTTGAAAAACTTTAAAGGAGTCCTTGGAAAAGTAAATTTCAAGCCTTTTAATGAAAAAGATCCTTCGAGCAGGCAGGGAACTAACGAGGTCTTTCTTGTTCAATGCACTGAAACCGGTGGCTACAAGCAGCTAACCGACTGGACGAAATACGAGTAATTTATATAGGATTCGAGGGTTCAAGGATT
>CAYODW010000081.1:0-10852 GCA_964402865.1 uncultured Desulfonema sp.
AGTATCATCCCAGAGGCTGATATCCGGAAAAATAATCCGTTCTTGACACAAAATCTTATTTTGTTTAGAAATAAAGTTTCTTAAGGTATGATAAATTAAAAAATCCCATAAAAAAGGGTGGATCCGGACTTTTTCTTCAGATGCTGTCGATAAAAAACAATAACGGTTCAGGCTGGTGGTCAAACTCGGGCAAGCCTCCGGAAAACGGAGCGAAAGCCATAAGAGATGCCATACTCGATGTTACACAGCCGATATATCTTGTAAATATGAACGGCGATATTGCTGTCGGCAGAGGTGGAGCAATATCTATAGGGAAAAGTCCATCTTCTGTTTCAGATTCTTATCCCCTTTCAGGGTATGCTCCACCCCTCCATCCTGAAAAGCTTGGAGACCCTTCCTTTAAGAAAAAATACAATGTTCGCTATGCTTATATAGTTGGAGCAATGGCAAACGGTATTACTTCGGTCAAAATGGTACAGGAAGCAGGACGTTCGGGCTTCATGGGGTTTTTCGGAGCTGCGGGGCTTTCACCGGAGGAGATTGATTCAGCCATATGCAGCCTGAAGAATAGTCTTGGAGAAGTCACTTTCGGCTTCAACCTGATTCACAGCCCGAATGATCCTCAACTTGAAAGTAAAGTGGTTGATCTGTATCTTAAACGCAAGGTAAACCTTGTCAGCGCATCGGCTTTCATAGACCTCACCCTGCCGCTAATCTATTACAGAGTAAAGGGAATACATATCAATAATGAAGGGGCTGTAGTATGTCCCAACAGGATTATAGCAAAAGTATCGAGGATTGAGACGGCAAGAAAATTTCTTTCACCTCCCCCTCCCAAAATACTGGCACAGCTTGTTGAAAGAAAACTGATATCGGAAAAAGAAGCTCAAATCGCTGAATCTATTCCGGTAGCTGAAGATTTGACCGCGGAAGCAGATTCAGGAGGACATACGGATAACAGACCGGCCATCTCCCTTCTTCCTTCCATGATTGCTTTAAGAGACGAATTGGCGGATAAATATAAATATAAACAAATACCTTCCGTTGGTCTTGGAGGTGGAATATCAACTCCCCATTCAACCGCGGCAGCTTTTTCCATGGGAGCTTCCTATGTTTTAACAGGCTCTATCAACCAGTCCTGTGTGGAAGCGGGAACTTCTGAAACGGTACGTAAAATGCTTTCGGAAGCAGGTCATGCCGACGTGACAATGGCCCCTTCCGCCGACATGTTTGAAATGGGAGTTAAAGTCCAGGTGTTAAAACGCGGAACCATGTTTCCCTTCAGGGCTGCAAAACTATACGATATCTATTCCAGATATAATTGCTATGATGATATTCCGATGAGCGAACGTACAATTCTTGAACGGGATATATTTAGAAACAGGTTCGATGAGGAATGGGAACAGACAAAAAAATTTTTTATCAGCCGGGATCAGATCCAGATAGACCGGGCTGAAAAAACCCCCAAGCACAAGATGGCCCTAGTATTCAGATCCTATCTTGGCCGATCATCAAACTGGGCAAAGGACGGAGATCCGTCAAGAAAAATCGATTACCAGATCTGGTGCGGGCCTTCTATAGGAGCTTTCAACCAGTGGGTTAAAGGTTCTTTTCTAGAAAAACCTGAAAATAGAAAAATAGCTACAGTTGCAATAAATCTTCTTTTCGGCGCTGCAGTAATAACGCGTGTCGCATGGATTTCAAACCAGGGAATAGCTCTGCCTCATGAGGCAAAAAAACACTCTCCCATGGAATTATCAGAAATGTCGAAATATATTATTTAAACTTTTTGGCCGCGGCTTTTTCAGCGGAATTTAACATTTTTTTTATACCAAGTGAGCCGATTGCAGAAATAGAAAAAGTCGTCACTCCCATGAAAGTGGAAGTCCATAATCTACTAATAATAGTTGATAGCGCGTGTGCTTCACTATATGCCCCTCGTTCGCGGGAATGACAAAATATATAAATATACGGGGTTTGTAATTGGCTAAAGAGGTTGAAGGGTTTTGTATTGAAATCTGACAAGACAAAAAAACATGACGGACCTGTCGCAATAATAGGAATGGGCTGTTTCTTTCCCGGATCTCCGGGAATCAAAGAATATTGGCACATGCTCTTTCATGGAAAAGATGGAATAACCGATGTGCCTGAAACACACTGGTCAGCAGAGGATTATTTTGATAAAGATCCGGCAAAACCGGATCATGTATATTGTAAACGGGGAGGCTTTATCTCTCCGGTATTGTTTGACCCCACTGAATTCGGAATACCTCCTGCATCTCTTGAGGCAACCGACAGCTCACAGGTGCTTGCTCTGATCGCTGCAAAAAGCGCACTTGAAGATTCAGGTTATTACAATAACAAAAAATTTAACAGAGATAAGACCAGCGTAATACTCGGCGCAACAGGCACCCAGGAATTATCAATCCCCCTTGGTTCAAGGCTCAGCCATCCAAAATGGAGAAAAGCTCTTTCCGATTCCGGAATAAGATCCGATAAAGCCGAAGAAGTTATCCGAAAAATTTCCGATTCTTTTGTCTCATGGCAGGAAAACTCTTTTCCCGGACTATTAGGAAACGTAATAGCAGGCAGGATATGCAACCGACTTGATCTTGGAGGAACAAACTGTGTTGTTGACGCAGCGTGTGCAAGCTCTTTAAGCGCAATTCACCTTGCTGTTATGGAACTTACTACCGGCAGAAGCGATATGGTTATCACCGGCGGAGTCGATGCCTTAAATGATATTTTCATGCACATGTGCTTTTCAAAAACCCGCATCCTCTCTCCATCAGGGGATATCAGGCCTTTCTCAAAAGACGCGGATGGCACGGTTCTAGGTGAAGGAATAGGTATTCTCGTATTAAAAAGACTGATAGATGCCGAAAAGGATAGAGACAAAATATATGCTGTTATAAAAGGAATCGGAACATCGAGTGACGGAAAGGCTCAAAGCATATACGCTCCGAGAAAAGAAGGACAGGTAAAGGCGTTAAATCTGGCATATGCAAATGCTCAGGTTGATCCTTCAAGTATAGAACTTATAGAAGCACATGGCACAGGAACGCGTGTCGGAGATCTGGTAGAATTTCAGGCTTTAACCGAGGTTTTTGGAAATCCTGAAAATCCTGAAGAAGGTATGTTTCAAAAATGCGCCATAGGCTCCGTTAAATCAATGATCGGCCATACAAAAGCTGCGGCAGGATCTGCAGGATTAATCAAGGCAGCTCTTTCCGTTTATCACAAAACGCTTCTTCCCACTCTTAAAGCCGACATACCTGACCCTGCCTTAAATATATCTGAAACTCCTTTTTATCTTAACCCGTCCAGGCGCCCTTGGTTTTCAAAAAAAGAGCATCCGCGCCGTTGCGGAGTAAGCTCTTTCGGTTTCGGGGGAAGCAATTTCCATGCTGTGATTGAAGAATACAAAGAATCCAAGCAGGAGGCTTCATGGGATGGATCAGTTGAAATAACAGCATTTTCCGCTCCCACATATATTGAGCTTGTAAAACGAGTTTCAGATTTCAAATATAGAATCGAAAAAGATTTTTCTAAAGACAATTTTGCCTTTGAAGCTTCAAAAACAAGAAGCGATTTTTCTTCGGAAGATCATCACAGGATTCTTTTTATTGCGGAACGGGGCAAGCAATTACAGGATCAGGCATTCGGAGAACTTCCGGGTTTGTTGAAAAACAGCCTTGATATTATGGAACGCAACCGTGATAAAACTTCATGGAATACGAATAACATTTTTTATGGCGGACCTGCCAAAAATGGGAAAATCGCCTTTGTTTTTCCAGGTCAGGGAAGCCAGTATGTGGATATGGGGCGTGATATCATAAGTATCTTTCCTGAAGCCCTTGAAGCCATGGAAAAAGCCAACACTATATTCAGCAACAAGGAATTACTTACCGACTATATTTATCCCGTTCCGGCTCAAACTGATGCAGTTAAGAAATTTCAGGAAGAAAGTTTGCGAAAAACAGAGTTTGCCCAGCCTGCAATAGGGGCAGTAAGCATGGCTATGCTTGAAGTGCTCAGAAAATTCGGCATAAAGCCTGATGCTTCATGTGGTCATAGTTTCGGCGAAGTTACGGCTCTTTTTGCTGCCGGCTGGATCGATTCAGAGACATTTATAAGGCTCTCTGAAGCAAGGGGTCGCTATATGGCTTTATCGTCGTCAGGAAATGGCTCCATGCTGGCTGTCAGCGCTCCGGTATCCGAGCTTCATCAAATTATACAGGATGAAAAGCTTGTCCTGGCAAACATAAACAGCCCTGATCAGGCAGTTCTCTCCGGGCCGGCAGAATCGATTAAAAAAGCGCAACTTATATGCAATGATAAGGGGCTTTCAACCAGAATTCTTACTGTTTCAGCCGCTTTTCACACGAATCAGGTCAAAAATGCCATAAAACCTTTTAAGCGGACGTTAATAAATGTCTGCATAAATCCAACGCATATTCCTGTTTATTCAAATACAACAGGGAAACCTTATCCCACAGATCAAAAAACTATCAAAAAGTTACTTGGTGAACAGCTTTTAAACCAGGTAAACTTTGATGGTGAAATCAAAAACATGTTTGATAGCGGTGTAAGCACTTTTATTGAGATCGGCCCCAGATCAGCATTAACAGGACTTATAAAATCGATTTTAAAAGGACGGGGATTCAATGCGGTTTCCATGGACAGCTCTTCCGGAAGAAATTTCGGATTAACAGATCTTGCCAAAGTCTTATGTAACGTTGCTTCAACGGGACACTATGTAAACCTTTGCAAATGGGAGCAACCGCCTCTGAAAATTGAAAAGCGCCCCATGAATATTCCTGTATCAGGCGCAAATTACTGGAAGCAAAAAGAAGTTAGTAATACGATTTCTGCATATTCTCAAAAAAATTCGCCTGAAGTAAATCAGGTTAAACGGGAGATAAGATCAGACGATCCTATGAGCAAAGATAAAATATCACCACAAATTTCAAATAAGTCCGATTTTCTTGAACATGCTTTTAAAATAGTTGAGGAAGGACTCAAAACAATGCAGTCTCTTCAGATACAGACTGCAGAAACCCATATGAAATTTTTGGAAACCCAGGCTGAAGCAAGTCGTTCCCTAAAGAAGATAATGGAAAGTACAAAACATTTTCTCGGAACATCATCCATCTTTGAGAAAAATACAACTATTATTGAAAACTCAGATCAAAACCATTCTTTTGATAAGATTAAAGAAGATACCCTGATTCGCCGGGAAGAGGCTGTTTCACCTCAAAATGATGTCATGTCGTGTCATAATGGAAGTGATATTCTACAGGTTCTGTTGTCAACAGTAAGCCATCTGACGGGATATCCGGTTGAAACACTGGGACTTGACATGGATCTTGAAGCCGATCTTGGCATCGATTCGATAAAAAGAGTTGAAATTTTCTCATCGCTTGAAGAAAAAATTCCGGGAATACAGCCGGTCCCTCCCGAAGCCATGGGAACACTCAAATCGCTCGGCAAAATAATAGAATATCTGTCCGGCATCGCCTCTGATAACAGTGATCATAAAACAAATGCCGATAAAGCCGTTTCCATTGAAAACAATAATCTGCGCAATGGAGAAGAACTTTTTGAAAACATCATAAAAGAGACTCTTATCGCAACAGTAAGCCATCTGACGGGATATCCGGTTGAAACACTGGGACTTGACATGGATCTTGAAGCCGATCTTGGCATCGATTCGATAAAAAGAGTTGAAATTTTCTCATCGCTTGAAGAAAAAATTCCGGGAATACAGCCGGTCCCTCCCGAAGCCATGGGAACACTCAAATCGCTCGGCAGTATAATAGATTACCTTAATAAATCAAAATCCGGTGAAACGTTACGGGATGACAATTTAACAATTACTCGGGATATCTCATCACCCGTTCCAGATGCCGATATATCATCATCAGGCAGAGTTTCGGCTGATCATGAACAAAAAGCGCAATCCTCGCTGCTCCCGACTAGAAACATTATCTCAATTGTTGAAAAGCCTTTACTTTCAGACGGCGGACGGCTTTTTACTCCGAACGGCAAAATATTTGTAACCGACGATAAGAACGGCCTTTCAAAAACGATTGTCGATGAGCTTTCCTCTCTCAATATCTTGGCTGAACTTGTAAGCCTGAATAACTTCATAAATATATCAGATCTATCCGGCATAAGCGGTCTTGTCATCATACCTGAAAGAAAACAAAACAATTATTCCCTGCCCGAAGATGCTTTTCTTGCCGCACAACATGCTTCGCACGGCTTAATTTCTTCCGGCAAAAAAGACAAAGCGATATTTGCAACCATATCCCGCCTTGATGGTGCATTTGGATTCAAAGGCCATGGAATCGAATGTCCATTTCAGGGAGGACTTGCCGGACTTGCTAAAACTGCCGCTGTTGAATGGCCCGGGGTCATCTGCCGTGCAATAGATATTGAACCGGAATGGAAGGATAACACCAAAATAGCAAAAGCGGTCATAAAAGAGCTGCTCACATCGGATCAAACCGGTCTGGTTGAAACGGGCATTGGCCCGGAAACACGACTTATTCCTGAATTAAGACCATCACCATACCCGGATGGCAAAATAAATCTTGCCCCGGAAGATGTAGTTATTATCACGGGCGGTGCTCGTGGTATTACTGCGTCGGCAGCACTGGCTCTTGCACAAATTACAAATCCGGTGATCGTTCTTCTTGGAAGATCTCCGGAACCATCACCTGAACCCATATGGCTTTCAGCCCTTGAGGATGAAACCTCCATCAAGAAAGCTGTGCTTTCAAACCATTTCAGCGGGAACAATGCTTCTCCCAAAGAGATAGAAACAATATTCCGAAAGTACATGGCAAGCAGGGAGATTTCAAGGAACCTAGAAAAGCTGAAAAAGGAATGCCGTGATATAGCATATTACTCTGTTGATGTTCGTGACAAAGACGCAATCGAAGGAGTAATCAGTCAGGTTCGTTCAAAGTACGGCCGTATAAAAGCAATCATTCATGGAGCGGGAGTCCTTGAAGACAGGCTTATTATCGATAAAACACCGGATCAATTTAAAAGAGTTTTTGATACCAAAGTAAAAGGATTGAGCTTTCTTCTTTCAGCAACCAGAGATGAACCACTTCAATACATAGTTCTTTTTTCATCAATAACTGCTCGAATCGGAAACAAAGGACAGGTTGATTATGCTATGGGGAATGAAGTGCTGAACAAGATTGCCCAGCAGGAAGCCTTAGCCCGGCCTGATTGCCGCATAATCTCCATAAATTGGGGCCCATGGGATGGCGGGATGGTATCGGATACTTTAAAACGGGAATTTAGAAGAAACAATATTGATCTTATCCCGGTTGAAAAAGGAGCAAAATGCATGCTTCTTGAAATGATGGGAGATAAAAGCAATCCGGTTGAAGTTGTAATAGGATCAAATATTATTTCAAAAGAAGAGAATCACGCCCTTTCTTTTAAACGTGAAATTGATGTCAATGCCTACCCTGTTCTTGAATCCCATATTATAGGCGGTAAACCGGTTGTTCCTTTTGCTCTTATGGCCGAATGGCTCGGACATGGAGCTCTCCATGTAAACCCGGGGCTTTTTCTTCATGGCCTTGATGATATCAGGCTTTTAAAAGGGATAAGGCTGGATAAAAATAAAAAGCTGATTCGTCTTTTGACTGGAAAGCCGGTTAAAAAAGAGTCTTTCTTCGAAGTAAACGTTGAAATAAGAGATGGCATGAAAGACGGAGTTGAAATAATACATACGCGGGCAAAAGCAATCCTTGCTGATTCGGTTATTATGAATCCTCCTGAATATAACATTCCCGATATGATTTCCTCGAAAACTTATAAACGGAGCATGGATGAAGTATACGATAAAATTCTCTTTCATGGATTAGAGCTGCGTGGAATAAAAGAAATTATCGGTTATTCATCAAAGGGAATGGTTGCGCGCATCTCCCCTGCCCCGCATCCCGATAAATGGATAAAAGATCCGTTAAGGAACCGGTGGATATCTGATCCGCTCGCGCTTGATTCGGCATTCCAGATGGCCATTCTATGGTGCTATGAAGAGCTGCAGCAGTTATCTCTTCCAAGCTACTGTCGAAATTATCGCCAGTACTGCAGCAGCTTCCCATCCGATGGAGTTACGGCAGTTCTTGAAATTAAGGAAGCCTTAAAGCACAAAATAAAATGTGATATTACATTCCTTGATGCTCATAACATT
Source organism: uncultured Desulfonema sp. (assembly GCA_964402865.1). Classification (GTDB taxonomy): domain Bacteria; phylum Desulfobacterota; class Desulfobacteria; order Desulfobacterales; family RPRI01; genus RPRI01. Next base: position 8,225 of record CAYODW010000081.1, read on the forward strand.
GTTGTTGCCATGCTGAATGGATACGAAGCAGTGGTAAGCAATTCCCTTTTCAAGTCATTCGGAACGCAATGAAATCTCTTGGAGTGATCAATATTTTATTCAAATGGCTGATTCTCACATCATCAATAATGATAACTTCTTATCTTATCGATGGAATACGGATTGCTGATATTTCATCGGCCTTCCTCGCCGCGGCAGTACTCGGGGTTTTGAATCTTTTCCTGCGACCCATTGCAATAATCCTTACTCTTCCGCTGAATATTCTAAGCCTTGGTCTGTTTACATTCGCAATTAATGCGCTCATGTTGATAATAACTTCGGAAACCATATCAGGTTTTGAAGTTGACGGGTTTTGGGCCGCAGTAATCGGGGCATTTGTTATAAGCGTTATAAGCTGGATGATTGATACCCTTGTAAGAAAAAAAGTTATAATAAAAAATGAAGCGGATACGGAATTTATAGATCTTAAAAATAGAGGGAATGATAGGTGGGAGTAGGCATATTACTTGAATAAAATTATTCGTTTTTTTTTGCTTGACGCTTATAAAATTTTATTATAAACGGAAAAAACAATGTGAATGCAGTTCACTAGTCACTTTACCACATGCAAAGGTTTTGGGATCTTTGACATGTAACATGAAACAGTATTTAAAAGGAGATTTATTTTGGCAACAGGTATTGTAAAATGGTTCAACGATAAAAAGGGATTTGGTTTTATCGAAAAGGAAGAAGGCGGAGACGTATTTGTTCATCATTCAGCTATCACAATGTCAGGTTTCAGAACCCTTTCAGAAGGAGATCGAGTTTCCTTTGATGTTGAGCAGGGTAAACAAGGTCCTGCAGCAAAGAACGTGGTAAAAATCTAGTTTCTCATGGCTTAAAAAAAGGGCATCTTGTTAACGCATAATAAAAGATGCCCTTTTTTATTTTTTTAAATTTCAGCAGCAAACCAGGATCCGGTTGAGGCGTATTCGGCCGCAAGGAATTGAGCCTGTTTTTTATAAGCTTATATTCCCCGCATTTTTTTTAACCGCAACAGTCCGGGGCTGTTGTGCATGTACATGAGAGGCGAATAAATGCCGGCTGACATGAAATAGCTTTCTATTTCATCAAACAAGACAGGCCTGTCCGGCCATGTGAAATTTTTTTCTTTCTTTTTTAATGCATCCCATTCTCTCGTCAGCTTTGGGCTTCCGTGAAGTGCCTGCTTTTTCGCGGTATCACATATGAACATTTCGCAGACTATGGGCTTTATCTTCCACATGCAGCCTTTTTCTCCCAGATAAACACATTTAAACCCATTGTTCTGTTTTTCTAAAGCAGCATTCAGGATATCTATATCTGTTTGATCGGACATTATAACATTTATGACAACGTCGGCAAAGAAGGTTATTATTCCTTCCTTTGAACAGCAAGCGCTAAGATTGCTTTTATAACATTTCATAGTACAGATATCGCCAAGGTGCATTGAATGAAAATAGTCCACTTCAGAACGGAAAGCCAGATAATCGTCTATTTTATCCAGAAGTTCACATCTTATACGTGAATAAGGTTCTTTAAGATGACTGACAATCAGGGATAATGTTTCTGACTGTTCTTCCTGATAGGATTTATATTGTGCGGTCATTTTTAAAATAAGCCTGTTTCTTATTGCAATTTGGAGCGGTACTGTGCCAAATATCCGTATAATTGAGTATAGCCATTTCCTGAAATATTAACAAGGCAGATATTATAAACAGAGAGCTTTGATTTGAATTTTGATAATACAACGATAACGATTATTTTGTCGGCCGTTTCCTTTCTTGCCGGATTCATCGACAGTATTGCCGGCGGCGGCGGTCTTCTTCTTCTGCCCTCCCTACTTCTTGCCGGGCTCCCTCCACAGGTTGCCCTTGGAACCAATAAATTTGCCTCTTCAATGGGCACCGGCGTCGCTCTGATTAATTTTATCCTTAAAAAAAAGGTTGTCTGGAAAATTGCCGCTTCAGGCATTGCCTTTTCTCTGCTAGGTTCATTTATCGGCACAAAGACAATCCTGATTTTTAACAACGAAATTGTCGGAAGAATTATCATATTTCTTCTTCCTCTTGCAATGCTGATAACACTCATTCCGCAAAAAGAACGAGCGAAAGGCAATGAACCGTCGAGATTTGATATTACCGTGAAAATACCTTTCATCTGTCTTTTTATCGGTTTTTATGACGGTTTTTTCGGCCCCGGAACCGGGAGCTTTCTGATAATAGCCTTTTACATCTTCATAGGGCTTGGGCTTGTGCAATCTTCAGCCACGGCAAAAGTATTCAATCTTGCCTCCAATTTAGGAGCTCTTGTGATTTTTGTCCTGGGGGGAAAAGTCATCTTCTCGATTGGAATACCTCTTGCCGTCGCCAACATTGCCGGCAACTATATTGGAAGCAACCTCGCCGTTAAAAAAGGCGCAAGTACCGTCAAATTTTCCCTCCTCCTCTCGCTGACTATACTCATGATATCGCTCATCTGGAAATACACGGTAAAATGATCATGAAATATTGACGGCTTCGTAAAAAGTCATTCTGCTGTTTTGCGTTTCATCTCCGCCCTGTTGAATAACAGCAGGGCTGATTCAACAGGGTGAATCATTGCAGCGTA
>CAYODW010000082.1:0-10743 GCA_964402865.1 uncultured Desulfonema sp.
ACCATAACAGATCCAACAACTTTTCCAGCCATGCGGCACTCCTCATTCAATAAAATAAATAATAGAAGATCATTTGGTTAAAATGTCATATTGAGCCGATTGCAAAGTCGGCATTCCCGTGCAAACGGGAATCCAGAAATTTTTGCAATATATTGAAAAGACTGTATTACCACTTTCGTGGGAATGAAAAATTCTTCTCTGTTTAGGACTTTTGCAATTGACTCATATTGATATAAAACTCGATAATACCTAACGATTCGCAAGCGTATATTGATGACGATTTATGAACCGTATTTATTCAGTTGAAGGCATATAGTAGATACCTGGTGTCTAGTCAAGAAAAAATATCCACAAAAATCAGGTTAATAATTTAGCCTTGAATCAGGTATTTAATCGTGATAAACGGTAAAAAGGCAATGGGCAATAGTTGATCGTGGATCGTAGATCGGGGATCAACGAACGACGAATCACGATCAACTAAAAAGGTGCTTACCGCAATGACAGAAAAAACTACTCCAATTATAAACATAGCTCTTGTTGGCGGGGGTGATTTGTGCAGGGAGCTCCTTGAAAAGACCACTTTCAATTTAGAAAAGGAGGATGTTAATTACCCCATAATTGCAGTCGCTGATCCTAATCCAAATAGCCCCGGAATGTTGCTTGCGATGGAAAGAGGGCTAATTACGGTCAATGACTATCATGAACTTTATGATCCCCGTTACAGCATTCATCTTATAATAATTCTAAGGCCTGAACCTGTCATTCTTCAAGACATTCTCGCAACAAGGCCGACCCGTATCCGTATTTTATCATATCATGTTTTTGAGATTTTCTGGAAGGCAATAGGGCAGGAAGAACGGAAGCTCAGAGAACAGAACAGAGCCATGGAAACCATTTTAAACGGGATCCAGGATTATATATCCGTTATTACGCCTGATATGACCATAGTTGATGCAAATGAAGCCTTCCTGAATAATTTAGAGCTTACACGCGACAAGGTCATTGGGCGAAAATGTTACGAAGTTCTTCAAAGAGATCAGCTTGACTGCACCAGCAAGTTGGACCATGCCTGCCCTCTTATGGAGGTTATACGCACCAAAGAGCCGGTCCGACAGGTTAGGATGCAGATGGGTCATCATAAAAAGATTCATTATATCGAGGTTAATATATATCCCGTATGGGAAAAGAGTGGAAAAATCTCAAAATTCATTCATATCAGCCGCAATATAACAAAGCGAATGGAAGAAGAAGAGGAGATTACAAGACGCCTTGAGCAAATGGTTGAAGAACGCACAAGGCAGCTCAGGGAAACCCACGACAAGCTCGTCCACAAGGACAAAATGGCTTCCCTCGGCAAACTTTCAGCATCTGTCGTGCATGAAATAAACAATCCGATAGCGGGAATACTCAACCTTATACTTCTTATGAAGCGCATAATTCAGGAAAACCCGGTCGGGAAAAAGGAAATTGATGAATTTCTTCGCTACCTTATACTCATGGAAAATGAAACGAGAAGGACAAGCCGGATTGTATCCTACCTGCTCGCATTTTCCAGACAGAACAAAATGGAATTGAAGCCATTCAATCTGAACAAACTTATTGAACACACCCTCTTTTTAAATTCAAACCTTCTTAAAATCAACAAGGTTAAGGTCCAATACCGGCTCGACCAGGACCTTCCGGATCTTGTCGGATCAGAGGACCAAATTCAGCAGGTTATTATGAATCTTGTATCCAATGCGGTTGAATCCGTCGAATCCAAAGGAAAAGGTGTTCTGAAAATTGCAACAAAGTACTTTCCAGGCACAGGCAGAGTTACTGCCAAATTTCAAGATAATGGAATTGGAATTCCTCAAGAAAATTTCACCTTGATTTTCGAGCCTTTTTTTACAACAAAAAAACAGGGGAAAGGCGTAGGGCTGGGACTTTCCCTCGCCTACGGAATTATACAGGAACACGGAGGCTTCATAAAGGTTAATTCCACAATCGGAGAAGGAACTACTTTCAAAATAGATCTTCCTCTCAAGCATTGACGGCTTCGTAAAAAGTCCAAAATCTCGACACTCCCGTGAAAACGGGAGTCCAGAAATAGTTGAAAAGACTGGATAGCGCTGGTGCTTCACTACATGCCCCACTTTCGCGGGAATGACATAAAAAGGTAAATTTTGACTTTTTGCGAGACAATCAAGCATTGATCCGGTTCATACTAAATTCTACGGAGGTTCAAATATGAAAAGAGCAAGGATCCTTGTTGTAGACGACGAGTTGATAATGCGGGAATCCTTGTCCGGCTGGCTCCTGCGTGACGGTCATGAGGTTGAGACAGCGGCAAGCGGTGAAGAGGCTCTCGATAAAATTAAAGAAGTCCGCTTTGATATTCTTCTGGTCGATATAAAGATGGAAGGGATCAGCGGACTCGACGTTTTGAAGCGTGTAAAGGATGATGATCCCGATGTGGCAATAGTAATGATAACCGCCTTCGGCTCAATATCAACCGCGATAGAGGCCATCAAAAACGGAGCTTTCGATTATCTTCTAAAGCCTTTTGACCCTAATGAGCTTGGATTGCTTATCGAAAAAATCCAGGAAAGTCAGGCTCAGGCCATAGAGAATCTTTACCTCAGAGAACAATACAGGGAAAGAACACGCTTTGAAAGCCTGATCGGCCAGTCGCCTGTTATGCAGAAAATTTTCGATCTCATACAGAACGTAGCCCCCACCAATTCCACTGTCCTTATCACAGGTGAAACCGGCACAGGTAAAGGCCTTGCCGCAAAAGCAATTCATTCAAACAGTCCGCGATGCCACGGCCCGTTTGTTATTGTAAATTGCGGCGCCATACCCGAACATCTTATGGAAAGCGAATTGTTCGGATATCAAAAAGGCGCGTTCACAGACGCCAAATTTACCAAAAAAGGGCGTCTCGAGATGGCCCATGGGGGAACCCTTTTTCTGGACGAAATAGGTGAAATCAGCATGCGAATGCAGATCGATCTTTTACGCGTGCTGGAAGATCATATATTTTACAGGGTCGGGGGCACACAGCCAATGGAGGCCGATTTCAGGGTTATAGCCGCCACAAACAGGGATCTCCAGGCAGCAATCAAGACCGGCATATTCAGAGAAGACCTTTATTACCGCCTGAATGTCTTCTCCTTTAAAATGCCTTCCTTAAGCGAACGGAAGGAAGATATCCCTCTTCTTGCCGAGCATTTTCTTCACCGCTTCTCCAATGAAACCAATAAGCAGATAGATAGTATCAGCCGTGAAGCAATGGATGAAATGATGCTCTATGAATGGCCGGGTAATATAAGAGAGCTTGAAAATGCAATAGAAAGGGCAGTTGTCGTCAGCAGGAAAAGAAAAATTCTGCCTGAAGATCTTCCCATTTTCCGCCCCGAAGATATTTGCGTTTCATCCGACAACACCCTTGCCGGAATCGAAAAGGCTCACATAAGGAGGGTGCTTCACGAAAACGATTGGAATATATCAAAAACTGCAAGAGAACTAGGAATAGACCGTTCCACTCTTTACAGCAAAATAAGACGATACATGATAGCGCAAAGATAATCATATCTTGAATACATATCCCGAACATAGCATCGTCATTTCACCCATAGGCACTTTTGGTCCTGAACTAACCGAGCTTGTTAAAAGAGAAATAAGCAGGATATTCGGTTTCCCGGCATTGATTATCCCTATCCTCAAAGATGTTGACTTTGCGTTCGATTCGGGCAGGAACCAGCACCATTCAACATCTATACTTCAACAGCTTGAAAAATCGGCGCCTCCTTTTGCAATGAAAGTAATTGCCATTACAAAGGTTGATCTTTTTATTCCGATTTTGACGCATGTGTACGGGGAAGCGCAGCTTGGCGGAAAGGCCTGCGTTGTTTCCACATACAGGCTGAAGGATCAGATATCCGCGGCACATCCTGATGAGATTTTTAAACAAAGAATTATAAAGGAAGCAATCCATGAACTGGGCCACACATTCAATCTCCGCCATTGCAAGGAACTAGTATGTATAATGCACTATTGCCGCACCGAGATTGATGTTGACAGGAAGTCGGACCAGCTTTGCAGATATTGCAAAATTCTTCTCAATGATGAAATTAAAAAAACCGGGTTAAGGGGTTCAGGTGTGGAGAAAAAGCCTTGTTAATCTTTCCCAGCCTATCTGGGGCATATTCCCATATATATCTTCGCCGAGATACCCTCCATCAGTATTTAAAAGTCCCCCCGTTTCTTCAATAATATCATAAAGATGACTGATCTCTTTTTCCATAAATTCTTTTGATTCCGAGCCTATGTAGAGATCTTTAAGCTCATTCCTCAGACCTTCAGAATGGAGTCTCAAAACCCAACCATCGGTATAAGGATTGTTATTAGCCAGGCTTCCCTCTTCTCTCAGCCTCGGATTGACATCAGTCACAACACCGCTGACAGGCGAAAGGACTCCCGCGCTCTTATCACCCCTTTTCAACATAATCTGGGAGGTGTTCCGCTTCATCTGCTTTCCGACAAGGGGAGCTTCAATATTTTCAAGCGGTCCGAGAAGTCGCAGAGCAAAATCATCCAGCCCGATTCTCACCGTTGAGCCTTCTTCAATCTTTACCCATGCATGCCCCTTATGGAGATAGTACCCCTGAGGAATTCTGAAACTGTGTATATTAAGAACTTCCACAGGTTTTACCAAAGCATGAACAGTATATTGATCGTAAAAATACTGGTCGAACTCGCAATTTGCGCACCTGTATTCATGGCTGCAGCTTTTAAAATCTATCCGTCTTTTCATATGGTGAATGCACGGCCGTTTTGAAAATGGCAGCTCTTTCAATTTCTCTATCCAGAAAACAATCTTTTGACGTTTATTCCCATGGATCTGACCCTTTTCAGCCATTAACATGTTTTCCTCGGCCACCCGAAGCATAGCCTTGTCGAAATGACAGGTTGTGCAATCGTAGGAAGTTTTGCAATATTTATGGCGGACAACCCCTGCCTGCATCCAGAGGCAGGGGCTCGCACTTGTTTTTATCTTGTTTTGATTAAGGACAGCTTTCATTTCTCACCTCACACTGCATGAAATTCGAATATCGAATTTCGTACATCGAATATCGCCTCTCGCCTCACGCCTTTTGCCTCAAGCCTCCTCACGTTTTCAAAAACGTTCTCGCAAGATTTCTCCAGTCAAGGCCGGGAAGATTTCCGTAAATATCCTCTTTAAGATAACCGCCGTCCGCGGCAAGAGGGCCGGCAACATCTTCGATCATTTTTTCAAGCTTAACAACTTCATCCCTTATCCAGACCGGGCTTTCAGTGTCATCCATCAGCTTTTTGACAGTTCCCTTTATGTCAGGAGTGCGCACCATAAACAGCCATCCGTCCCCGTAAGGTTCCCGGTTGGCAAGCTCCGGTTTTTCCCTTACCTGCGAATTGACCTCGACTATGACGCCGTTAACAGGAGAAAGAACGTCGGCAGTGTTGTCTTTGCGCTTCAATCCCCAGCCCGCAACGCCCTGGTCAAACGTTTTCCCCATGAGCGGAAGATCAAGAGCGTCGGCTTTCCCTAAAAGCTTGAGTGAGAAATCATCAAGACCGATTCGTATATATCCTCCGCTTTCTATGCGCGCCCATGTATGGCCGTCATGGAAATAGTAACCGACCGGGACATCAAAACCCTTAACATGCTGAATCTCGCCGGGTATTGTTTTGTTTTTGGTCGTCCAGACGTCTTCGAAAAACTGGTCGAAATCGCATTTTGAACATTCATAATCATAGGCGCAGGTTCTTTTATCAATACGATTTGTAAGGCTGTGCCGACAGGTTCTGTTCATATGAGGTCTTTTTCTCATTGCATCCTGCCAGCTTACCTGATTTCCCTTTTCTACCTTTCTGGTCATTCCGAGATCAAATTTGCATGTCGTGCAGTCATAAAAATTATTGCAGTCCTTAAAATTTACAAGACCTGCCTTCATCCATATACAGGGATTGGAGGTTCGGGCGCTTTTATCAGGCTTCACCATCCATACCTGCCCGCCCAAAACGGTTTTAATCTCGCTTTGAGCCTGTTCTTTAGCATTTCCCTTTCTGTAGGTAGATCCATATCCCAGCTTACTTCTTCGTTCATTATTGTCTTGATTTTCCATTTTATCTCTCCTTTTTTTTATAATTTTTTATAATTTTGTTAATTGATATTTTTTTCTCTGCATTATTTAAGAGCAAGTAGCATGCCATTAATCGATACGAATGATTATATAGCTTTATCTAATTGATTTAACACGATTAAAAAATTATGGCAGAAGCAGTGATCTCTGATTAAGGGAAATGATCTGTTGGCGGATTTTACGACAGGCTAATTCGAAGAATTAATAATCAATGAATTGATTTTGATTTAATCTATGTTAATTAAGATAGTTATAATACTGCCGGATTCTACGGCATAAAAAAAGCCATACTGCCGCAATTCACAACAGTATGGCTTGAAAATATGCTATTGCAACTTCCTTTCCACATTAGCTTTTTCTTTCAGCTTATCAATATACGATGTAACTTCGGTTTGAATCTTTTCCTGTTTCAGATTCTGCTCAATTCTGCTTTTCAGGTGAGTTTCAAAAAAGGCTTTCACTTCTTCCTCTGAAACAGTTATCTTCTGTATGAATTCCTTGTCTATGAACTGCTGTATAGCCATAACCTGACTGATCTGTGTTTTAAGGGAAGATTCCGTCAATTTTACTTTAGCCAGCTCTTTATCAAACTCTTCAGCATTCGGAAACTGATCTTTGAACTTTGCGTATTGTTCATCAACTACAGTGTCTTCAACTTTAATCCCCATTTTCTGGCTTTCCTGATAAAGAAGTTCGCCATCAATCAGTTTTTCAAGAATTCTCTTTTTTATTTCGGCGAGCTTGGCGTCATCAAGTTTTTCTCCGCGATTGGCGGATTGCTCTTCAATACCCATAAGCTCACGGTCAAAATCGTCCTGTGTAATAGCCACTCCATTGACTACGGCGACATTGCCTTTTGGAGCTTCTTTTATTTCAGCCGGTTTGGGTTTTGCCGCTTTTTCAGCTTTCACGGTTTTCTGCTCTTTTACTGTTTTACTCTCATCTCCTGCAAAAACCGGTGAGGAAAAGAATGCAACTATTAACGCAAAAATCAAAAACCGAAACAATACTCCATTTAATGAACGCATTTATATTCTCCTTTTGTATTGATGAATATGAAAAGGGCATATCATTTTTAACATGCCCTTCTGTCTTCTGACTCCTGTCTCCTGCCGAAGGCCCGCCTTCTTTGTGGCGGAACTCCTGAATATTCTGCCCCATACCATTTATTAATATTATTCTGCAAACAGTATTTCATCTTAAGAGCCAATTGCAAAAGTCGTCATTCTCGTGCAAACGGGAATCCAGAAATTTTTGCAAAATATTGAAAAGACTGGATTCCCACTTTCGTGGGAATGACAAATTCTTCTCTATTTAGGAATTTTGCAATTGGCTCTTAAGAGAATATAAAACTTGGAAAGAATTTCAAGCTATGTTAAGAAAGTCCAGATTATAGACAGTACCCGCAGGATCAAGCGGATTTTATATCATGTCAATCCTGTAATTCCTGTAAAAGATTTTTGTTTTCAGGCAGGATCAACTGGATGAATATCTGATAACTGACAAAAAGGGAGGATAAAATGCCGAAAGCGCTCATCTCATATTATTCAAGATCGGGAAACACGAAGAAAATGGCCGCATATATCAAGGAAGGAATCGACTCGGTTGAAAATATGGAAGTCACGGTAAAAAAGATATCTGAAACGGCATTGGAAGATATGCTTAATTCGGATGTCATAATATTCGGAAGCCCTACCTATTTTGGGGTAATGACCGCCGAAGTAAAAGAACTGATGGATAAAAGCGTTAAATATTTCGGTAAACTGAATGGAAAAATCGGCGGAGCATTTACATCATCCGGCGCAATAGGAGGCGGGAATGAAACGACCATACTGAGCATTCTTCAAGGCCTTCTTATTCACGGCATGATTATTCAGGGCGTCCAGAAAGGAAATCATTACGGACCGGTATCGGTCGGGGCTCCGGATGAAGCCGCAAAAAAGGAGTGCATCAACTACGGAAAACTTCTTGGACAACTTGCCGTAAAGATGTCAAAATGAATCATCAGCCAGCGCCACGCAAAGAGCTTGTAGCCGACCGGCAGACCCTTATGCGGACATTCATCAGGCCGGAAAACACTGCCGCAAGAGACACCCTTGTAAAATACATGGAACAGATTCTTTTCGGACTTCATGATTTTCTGAATACCCACGTCGGCATTACTGAGGAGGTAAGTTTAAAGGATCTTTCGGAAAGATATAAAGACACCCTTATTTGTGAAAATCCGGAAAAAAAACTTGCCGATGTAATTACTGATCTGATCGAAGATATCGCGCCCCAGGCGGTCAATGTCGCTTCTCCGTACTTTATCGGCCACATGACCTCCGCGATACCGTTTTTCATGGTCCACCTCAAGACAATTATAGCCGCTCTCAACCAGAATGTGGTCAAGCTCGAAACATCAAAAGTGGTTTCCGTAATTGAAAAGCAGGTTCTGGCAAAGATTCACAGAATTATTTACAGGCAAAATGATGAATTTTATCTCGAACATGTTCAGAACACCCGGACTTCCCTCGGGTGCTTCACGGAAAACGGGACACTCGCCAATCTGACCGCTCTATGGGTCGCGAGAAACACGCTGTTTGGTCCTAAAGACGGCTTTGAAGGAGTTGATAAAGAAGGGCTGCATGCCGCTTACAGGGCATATGGAATCGAAAAAAGCGTAATACTTGTTTCCCGGCTCGGACATTATTCACTTAAAAAAGCCGGAGGCATTCTTGGAATAGGCAACAAAAATGTTATTTCCATCGGGCTGGACGGAACAAACAGGATAGATTTGAAATGCCTGGAGGAAAAAATCAGCGAAATAAAGAAAAGTCCTGTCCGCACTAAAATACTGGCGGTTGTCGGCATTGCCGGAGCGACAGAAACAGGCACAGTTGATCCTTTGTGGCAAATCGGAGAAATCTGCGCCGAAAACGGAATACATTTTCATGTGGATGCGGCCTGGGGCGGACCGGTTCTCCTGTCCGAAAAATACGGGCATCTCCTTGACGGCATCAATCTTGCCGATTCGGTAACAATCGACGGGCATAAACAGTTTTATATGCCCATGACTTCCGGCATGGTATATTTCAGAGATCCGCACAAGATGGATTCGATAATCTATCACGCTAACTATGTGAACAGGCTCGGCTCGGTTGATCTCGGAATCAAATCTCTTTCAGGATCGAGAGAGGCGAACTCTCTGATATTAGACAGCGCCCTCAAAATAATGGGAAGCAGAGGTTATGCCCTTCTTATTGAACACGGCATTGAAACGGCAAAAAGTTTCGCGGAAGAAATAGAAAGCAGACCCGATTTTGAGCTTGTCACTCCTCCGGAATTGAATATTCTGACCTATAGAATATGCCCCGCGGCAATAAAAAGAGAGATGGAAAATTGCGGCGAAGAGCGAAAGCGCGTTCTGAATGAAAAGCTGAATGAAATAAACATGACTGTGCAAAGGCTTCAGAGAGAAGCCGGAAACAGTTTTGTTTCAAGAACAACATTAAGATCCTTTCAAGAACATTCTGATAATATAGTTGTTTTCCGCTGCGTAATAATGAACCCCCTGACGGATATCAACATATTAAAATATATTCTTGACGAGCAGGAAGAAATTTATTCGTCGTTAGTGATTCGTTTATCGTAATTTGAAAAGCCGAACATCTTATTTTTTTCTTGCCACTTGCAAAGTTTCAGTTCAAGTTCTGGCTTCTTGGCAGAGATTGATGATGGGAATGGAGACGACTTCCTCAGGTGTCAGCAGTTCTTCCTTGCGCATAAATTCGCCGATCTTTTCAACCCAATTCACTGGAATATATTGTTCACTACACTGGCGGCATTCAGTTATAGGAATCCCTTTAAAAATAATCATGCTGCCGTCTTTCCTAGTCATTCTGACTGAACCCAATTTTTCCAGAACTTCGCCTCCGCATTCAAAACATTTCATTGATCGGACCTCTTTATATGCCCATTACTTCCGGATTTCTATATCTTGCGCTATTTTTCCCCTCATATCACTGCTTTCTTAAAAGACACCGGCATCTCTTTATATTCATGTGAATTCCCGTTTGTACGGGAATGTCGGCTTTTGCAATTGCCTCTTAATATTAAGTATATGCAGAATAACTCCGGGTATCAAATAATTCTATCCGAATGCGACATCAAGCACCATCATAACAGCAAATCCGATCATGGTGAAAATCGTTGCAAAATCGGTATTGCCTCCGCGTTGCGATTCCGGAATAAGCTCTTCGGTTACTACAAAGATCATGGCGCCTGCCGCAAATGAAAGAGCAAAGGGAAGAATCGGTTTTGCGAGAAAGACAACGCTTGCCCCGATAACACCGGCAACAGGCTCGACAACGCCGGACAACTGCCCGTACCAGAAGCTTTTTCCGGCCGACATTCCTTCCCTTTTAAGAGGTATCGAGACAGCAAGGCCTTCCGGGAAATTCTGGATTCCTATTCCGACTGCAAGTGCAACCGCTCCGGCAAGAGAAGCGGAAGGATATCCCGCTGCCGCAGCGCCGAATGCTACTCCCACGGCAAGACCCTCCGGAATGTTGTGAAGCGTTATGGCGAGAACAAG
>CAYODW010000083.1:0-10423 GCA_964402865.1 uncultured Desulfonema sp.
ATGGAATTTATATGGTTTCATATTTCTTCCGGAGTGTGCTTAAAGCTTCTTCCCCATCTATTAATTCAACTTCGCCGTTATCAAGCTCTTTGCATCGCCTGTGTATTTCATCAATCCATTCTTTTGAAATTGTAAAATCTTCCTCATAATCTATGCTCTCCAGCAATATTTTTGCCAAATAGGCTCTTGCGGAGGGTGAAAGATTAAGAGCTTTTTTAGCAACATTTTCAACTTCTAATGTCATAAATACCTCTTGATAAAAATGAGTAAGGGTTCAAGGATTCAAGGGTTCAAGGGTTAACAGGGATCAGGTGTCAGGGATCGGGGTGCCAGCCTGAAAACAACAGGCTAAAAGTTTATAGGCCAAAAACCCTGCGCTGACAACCGGCTACTGTTCCCCGGCGACTGAAAATATCCTGTCTAAAAATCTTCTTTTAATACATATACAATCCTGGGAGCGAAAAAGTCACAATTAAAGTGCCGAAGATCGTACATCGAATATCGAATATCGGGGAATGCGTGAATCGTGGATAGTGAAAGGCATGAGGCGAGAGGCATGAGGCATGAGGCGAACAACGAGTATTTCCGGTCAGCAGTTTTAAAATGAGCCTCTATTTATAAAATGTTCTGACAGCTTCAATGAATTTATTTAACGCAACATTATCCAGAACTCCAAGCCACTTGAATTTCACGCCGCGGCGCCGGAATTCTCCCGATGTTTGCTTGCTTCCGGGAAGCGGGATGTCGGAAACAGTGTCGAATTCCAATTTTCCCGGACTCGGATCTTCCGTGAGCAGATTAATGACACCGGATTCCTCCAGCTCTTCCGGACGCCCATTGTAGATGAAGGCAGTGCCCCCCATGCTGATGTCGACAATCTGAACCTTACGTTCACCGTCGGTGCCCGGAGCCACGATGACAAAGGTGCCGCTCCGAACATTGTAACGCTTGTATTTCCGGCGTTTGAACAACCTCCTGAAGAGATTCAAAATGTCAACCATCTTCCTGTTTCCTTTTCAGGGTAATAAAAATCGGATGGGGCGGTCTGATGCTCTCGGAGCTGCAAATCCATCAGTAATTGAGCATCGATTTATTTGGGGAATGTGCTTATATCTTCAATGACTTTACTTAACTCGGCTTTATCGACGATTCCCAGCCATTTGAATTTCACGCCACGGCGCCTGTATTCCTCCGATGATTGCTTGCTTCCGGTAAGCGGGACATCGGAAACGGTATCGAATTCCAATTTTTCTAAACTCGCTTTTTCTGTAAGCATTTTAATGATGCCCGATTTTTCAAGCTCTTCCGGACGCCCATTGTAGATGAAGGCCGCGCCGCCCATGCTGATATCGACAATCTGAACCTTACGCTCTCCGTCGGTGCCCGGAGCCACGATGACAAAGGTGCCGCTCCGAACATTATAACGTTCGTGCTCACGATGTTTGAATAATCTCCTCCAGTAGTTCAAAAAGTCGGTCATATCTCTGTTTCCTTTTTGAGCCCTTTGGATAACGCCCTCTTTTGCCCGATTACTGCGTCAGTCTCAAATTTCAATCCTCGAAATACTAAATATATTCGTGCGGTTGAAATTATCGCCTTCCTTGTACCTGGCCAAAATTGGATGTTCTTCAAAGCTCTCTTTTCAGGGTAACAAAAAATCAGATCGGGTTCCGCAAAGCCATCCTTTTATTTGTATGTATAACAATTTTAAATTGTTTTGCAATAGAAAATATGAATCACATCCAAATTAGTTGGTGATCCTATAAGGATTCGAGGGTTCAAGGGTTCAAGTATTCGAATCCTGGACCCCTTTCTCCCAACTAATATTTTTTGCTTTGACTTGCAGCGCAATCAGGTGTTATCTGTCAGAGAGCTTGCAACCATTGAGAGCTTTTAATAATATGTTATTCAAAGCTCTCCCATTCACAGGCATGCGATTTCATGACCCCGATAGAAGAAAATCAGATAGTTGAGCGCGTGCTCCAGGGCGAGCGCGGGGCATTCTCCGCCCTTGTTGACGCCTACAAGGAGATCATCTTCAACCTCGCCTTCCGCATGACAGGCAGCCGCCATGATGCCGATGATCTGTCACAGGAAACATTCATCATGGCCTATAAAAATCTCCGCCGATTTGATCCGCAGAAGCGGTTTTTTACCTGGATTTATACCATCAGCCTGAATGTTATAAGAAATCACCTGAAAAAACAGGGGCGGGAGATGACCCGGGAAAAGGCGGAGCGGAGCTCATCCGAAACGGAAATCGATCAGGGCGCCAAGGCGGAGCGGGATGTTATCCAGGCGGAGGTAATCGGCCGTCTGGAAATCTGCCTGCAAAAGCTCCCGGGCGACCTGCGCGAAGCCGTTGTTTTTAGATTTTATCAGGGCCTTTCCTTCGAGGAGATCGCTGCGATCTCGGAAGCCTCCCTGAGCGCCGTCAAGATGCGGGTGTACCGGGGCCTGGAGCAGATAAAAGAATTGATGAATAAGTGACGGCTTTTTACGAAGCCGCAAATAATATTCGTTGCGTTTTTCAGGGATTAAATATAAATAGTTTCCATCTGGAAATGGCCCTTTTGTGCCGCGGCAATTTTTCCGGGTTTTAAAAAAACTCTTTGAATCGGAGGGTAGATAAGATGGCAGATGTAATGAAACGTTTCGAAACTATCATAGGCAGCGCCCTCAAGGAAGCGATGTCTGATGTCTATATCACAGGCGGACATCCTATGGTGTCACGAAAGAACGGCGTCATTCAATTCCATGCAGCTACGAATTGGGCGCATAAGGATGTCGATGACCTTGTGAGAGCGCTTCTCAATCGAAGACAGCTGGCAGACCTCAAGGAGAGAAAGTCCGTCGATTATGCCATATCCCTGAGCGGCGCCCGACTCAGAATCAATATTTTTACAACAGAGCGTGGAATGAGCCTTGCGATTCGTGTTCTTCCGGGCAAGATACCGACGATCGAGGCGCTCAATCTGCACCCCTCTCTCCATGAAATACAGAAGATGTCATCAGGTCTGGTTCTGTTCTGCGGAGCTACAGGATCAGGCAAAACAACCAGCATTGCCTCCGTCATAAACGATATCAACAACAATCGGAAGGCGCATATCGTCATGCTCGAAAATCCGATCGAGTACAGATTTTTTTCCCGTCAATCCTTCATACAGCAGCGTGAACTCGGCTCACAGCTTCCTTCATTTGAGCAGGGGATCCTCGATGTGCTGAGGGAAAATCCCGATGTTATCGTCGTGGGCGAGCTCAGGGAACCGAAGACGATGCAGCTTACTCTGAATGCCGCGGAGTCCGGGCATCTGGTTATCGCGACGATGCATGCGTCCAACCCGGAAGAGGCCATATACCGTCTCTGCTCCGCCGCCCCTTTGGAGTCTCAAAGCGAGATCCGCTTTCAGCTTGCAGAAACCCTGAACTGGATCATCGTTCAGCAACTGGTCTATATAGAGAGAGCCAGAATACGCGTTCCCCTTCTGACCATTCTCAAGGCAACCCTTGCCGTCAAGAATATCATACGCGAGAATAAGCTGAATCAGATAAACAGCGTCATGCAGATCGGAAAAACCGAAGGCATGTTCACGCCCGAGCGCTACATGAAAGACTATCTGGATACACTCATCAGCTTCATCCCCTATTCGGAGACCTTCCACCCTTCAACTATGGAAGAGACGGAGGATATTAATTATCAGTCGCCGCTCACAGACGACCTTATGGACGAGATCTCCCCGGTTAAACCGCTGTACAGGCAGGAGTCACAGCCCGTAATTGTCAAGTCCGGATACAGCGATGAGGGAATGGATCGTGTCCTGAGTATTGACGATGATTCTTCTCTGCTGGATCTGCGGATAAAGCCTAAAAAATAGAACATTCGGTCAGGGTTGATAAACCGTTTCTTCCTGTTACGGTGTGTCGATTACCGTAACTCTTAACAACGATATTTTAAGGTTTTTGAACTTATGAATCCTATTGCGGAACAGTTGAATATTGCTATTGAAGCAGGAAATCCGAATCTGCTTGATATGTTATCGGTTACCGGGAAAAATCTTTTTTTCCCGAAAGGCATTCTGAGCCAGAGCGCCGAGGCGAAAGAGAAGGCACATAAGCTGAATGCGACAATCGGAATCGCGAAAGAGAACGGCAGGGCAATGCATTTCTCTTCCGTTATGTCCATGCTGGACGGTGTTTCCGCGGAAGAGGCTTTGACCTACGCCCCTTCTTTCGGAATTCCGGAATTGAGAAAAGCCTGGCGGAATTCCCTTTATGAAAAAAATCCTTCCCTTGCCGGCAAAAAAATCAGTCTGCCTGTTGTTACCTGCGGCATAACTCACGCGGTCAGCATGGTTGCCGACCTGTGGGCCGATCCGGGCGATGTAGTTATTCTGCCCGACATGATGTGGGGAAACTACAACATGATCTTAAATCTCAGAAGAGGGGCAAGGATCAGCCACTATCCTTTTTTTAATGAAAAAGGGGGTTACAATCTTGCGGCTTTTGAACAATTGATAAATGCCGAGAGCAGGAAGAGTAAAAAAATAACGGTTCTTCTGAATTTTCCCCATAATCCCACCGGCTATACTGTAACAAGAAAGGAAGGCGAGGGGATTGCAGACATTCTTTCCGATGCCGCCTCAAAAGGAACAAATGTCATCACTATCTGTGATGATTCATATTTCGGGCTATTTTATGATGAAGAGACTCTTAAAGAATCGGTTTTCGCGCTTATCTGTGACAGATCTCCGAATCTGCTTGCCGTGAAGGTTGACGGCGCTACGAAGGAAAATTTCGCGTGGGGGTTAAGGGTCGGTTTTATTACCTACGGCAGCAGAATAAAGGGAGATCCTTTGCCTGTCTATGACGCTCTCGAGAAAAAGACTGCCGGATGCATCAGAGGAAATATTTCAAATGCTTCCCACCTGAGTCAGTCGATTGTGTTAAAATCAATGAATAACAGTACTTATTACGAAGAAAAAAAGGGAAAATTTGATATCCTGCAGAGGCGGGCAAAGAGGGTAAAAGAGGTGCTTTCAGATCAGAAGTACAAGGATGCCTGGGATGTCTATCCTTTTAATTCAGGATATTTCATGTGTGTAAGGCTGAAGGATCTTGATGCTGAAACGCTCAGGCTCCATCTTCTTGATAAGTATGGTGTGGGGCTTATTTCCGTTGGAAAATATGATCTCAGGGTCGCTTTTTCCTGTCTTGAAGAGAATGACATACGGGAGCTTTTTGATATTGTGCTGCAGGGAGTAAATGATCTGAAAAGCTGAATAGTGACGGCTTTGTAAAAAGTCATTCTGCTGTGTTGCGCTTCATTCTTTGTCGTTACAGCGTACGAATAAGTACGCTTCACTCCTCAAAATTCGCGCGCCTTGCATAATGAGCTTTTTACTTTGCCGTCTGAATCATGACTTTTACGAAGCCGGGATGAATGTTATGGATATTCAGTACGGCAGGGAGAAATACAGCACCGATAAGATCAGATCACTCGGACTGTGCCTCGGGGCTTCGACTGTTTCAGCGGTTCAGGTCGAAGCTTCGCTGCGCCCTGATCCGGGAGCATCTTACACTTACTTTAATCCGCATATTACCGGCTTTTTAACTCTTCCTCATGAAGGTGATCCGAGACGCACCCTCCTTTCCGCCCTTGAACAGACAGGGAATTCATTTGACAGAATAGCCTCAACCGGCCGCAGATTCCATAAACAGTTAAACCTGTCGGCCATCCCGGAACCGGAAGCGGTCGAATACGCGTACGGGTTCGTCAAATCCCCGGACATTTTCTCCCCGGCCATTGTTTCTGCGGGAGGAGAAACATTCATGGTTTATGTATTGAGTCGTGACGGGAGAATATCTAATGTCCTGACAGGAAATAAGTGCGCATCCGGAACAGGCGAGTTTTTCCTTCAGCAGCTCCGGAGAATGAATGTTTCAATTGAAGAGGCGGCCTGCTGGGCGGCAGCGGAAGAACCGCATAATGTTTCAGGCCGCTGTTCGGTATTCTGCAAATCGGATTGCACCCATGCCACCAACAAGGGGGTTCCCAAATCGAAGGTGGCTTCAGGACTTTGCAAAATGATGGCAAACAAGATCCTGGAGCTGTTAAAAAAGGTGAAAAGAGAAAATATCATGATCACCGGGGGAACCACCCAAAACAGGATGATGATCGATTACCTGCGGAGGGAAATCCCGGGACTTATAATTCCGGGGGAAGCTCCTTATTTTGAAGCCCTCGGCGCCGCCTTATGGGCTCTTGAACATGAGACGCTCCCTTTTCCGGGCACAAAGTCACTCTTTAAAAATGAGGCTCTTTCTTTTGAAACGCTTTATCCCCTGAAAGAATTTAAAGATATGGTTGAATTCAAGGGTATCTCAAAAGAAGAGGTTCAGGCCGGTGATATATGCACGCTCGGCCTTGATGTCGGTTCGACGACCACAAAGGCCGTTCTTCTCAGAAACAGGGATAACGCAATCCTCGAATCTGTTTATCTCAGGACAAACGGTGATCCGGTAGGCGCTTCAAGAAAGTGTTATGAATTTATAATCAAGGCTCTGGAAAGCAAGGTATTACTTTCGGGCATAACCATAGAAGGACTGGGCGTGTGCGGTTCAGGCCGCCAGATTGCCGGTCTTCACGCGCTTACGGACGGCATAATAAATGAAATCATCGCCCATGCGGCCGCGGCGGTCTATTTTGATCCGAAGGTTGACACGATATTTGAAATAGGCGGGCAGGACGCAAAATATACATATATTACAAATTCAGTTCCTTCCGATTATGCCATGAATGAAGCCTGTTCGGCAGGCACAGGCTCCTTTCTGGAAGAATCGGCATATGAGACTCTGGGCATAAAAATGGAAGATATAGCCGGTGTCGCACTGAAAGGATCAAAGCCTCCGAACTTCAACGACCAGTGCGCCGCTTTCATAGCCTCCGATATTAAAAATGCCATACATGAAGGGATGAAGCATGAAGATATCGTTGCCGGGCTTACCTATTCAATCTGCATGAATTATTCGAACAGGGTTAAGGGTAACAGGCCGGTGGGAGAGAAAATATTCATGCAGGGAGGAGTATGTTACAATAAGGCTGTTCCTCTTGCCATGGCCGCACTGGTCGGCAAACCCATTGTTGTTCCTCCCGAACCCGGTCTCATGGGAGCATTCGGGGCGGCGCTCGTAGTCAAGGAGAGAATCGAAACGGGCATGATGCAAAAAAAACGTTTTGATCTTAAAGAGCTTGCGGACCGGGAAGTCAAATACGGGAAGCCATTTATATGCAGGGGAGTAAAAAGTAATTGCGACCGCCGCTGCAATATCGCGGTAATCGAGCTTGAAAATAAAAAATATCCGTTCGGGGGGGCATGTAACCGTTATTATAATCTTCGTCACAACATAGAAAGCGACGCCGATAAGCTTGATTCGGTAAATACCCGCCAGAAAATTGTTTTTGGCAGATATAACCCTTTATCGAAGAGAAGAGCGGGAATAAAACCAAAAGGCCGGATCGGCTTAAACAGGAGTTTCCTCGTAAACACATACTATCCTCTTTATTCCGGTTTTTTCGGCGAGCTTGGATTTGAAACTGTGATGCCCGAAGTTATTTCACAGGAGGGAATTGATCAGAAAGGGGCCCCCTTCTGTTATCCCGTTGAGCAGGCTCACGGGTTTTTCTGGTCTCTTATCTCAGGCGGGGATGCTCCTGAATTCATTTTTCTGCCTCATTTTAAAGCAATACCGGCCGGAAACGGATATATGAGTTCCCAGGTCTGTCCGCTTGTTCAGGGAGAAACATTTTATCTCCGGACCACGTTCAGAAAAAAGCTTGAGGAGATCAGGAAGAAAGGCACAAAAATCCTGACTCCGCTTCTTGATCTTACAAAAGGCATAGAATCCGCGAAAGAGCCTCTGATCGAGACGGCTCTTTCTATGGGATCAGCGAGAAAACATGCTGAAACGGCATTTATCAGGGCGGTTGAAGCACAAAAGAGATCTGTTGAAGAGATGAAGCTTGCCGGCAGGGAAGCCATGGCTGAGCTGGAAAAAGATCCCGATAAATTTGCCGTGGTAATTTTTGCAAGACCATACAATGGGTTTGTTGAAGAAGCTCATATGGGGATACCCCGCAAGTTTGCCTCGAGAGGCATACAGGTCCTCCCGTTTGATTTTCTTGATTTCGATAATGAAGAGAGCAAGAGGCATATGTACTGGGGTATGGGCCAGTTGCTGCTTAAGGCCGGAAAGATAGTTGAACGCCATCCCCAGCTGTTCGGAACCTTTATAACCAACTTCTCCTGCGGCCCCGATTCTTTTCTCCTGGGTTATTTCAGGGATATCATGGGGAAGAAGCCGTCATTAACCCTTGAGCTCGACAGCCATACCGCCGATGCCGGTCTGGAAACAAGAATTGAAGCCTTCATTGATATTATAAATTCTTACAGGCAGCTTATATCCGAAAAAAAGATCGTGAGCAGGACAAAGAAATTCATACCGGCCAAAGTTGTTCTTGATAATGGAGTCGCAAAGGTAACGACTTCATCCGGCCGGACCCTTTCCGTTACCGACCCCGATGTTACGATGCTGCTCCCGTCAATGGGCCGGCTATCCACAGAATCGTTTGCTGCCGTATTCAGGGGAAACGGTTTTAATGTAGTGGCTCATCCTCCCGCCTGCAAAGCTGTTCTGAAGCTGGGGCGCGCCAATACATCATGCAAGGAATGCCTTCCGTTATTACTTACAACAGGAACATTGCTTAATTATATAAATAACGGAAAACGAAACGGAGAGGTTCTTGTCTATTTTATGCCGACATCTTCCGGTCCATGCAGATTCGGCCAGTATCATATTTTTATGGAAGATCTTGTCAAAAGAATGGAGATTCCGGATGTTGCCATGTTTTCACTTACTTCCGAAAATTCCTACGGCGGGATGGGAAATAATTTTCACGCAAGAGGTTGGTGGGCGGTTGTAGTGTCGGACGTGATGGAAGATATACGCTCAATGCTTTTAGCAAATGCCCTTGATCGTGATTCCGCCCTGAATCTTTTTGAAAAAGAATGGCGTCTGATTCTCCGTGAACTGGAGAAAGGAGACTTCAGAAGTTTAGAAAAGAAGATAAAAGAGAGCGTTGAAAAATTTGAAGCGCTTCCCATGAAACTTTCCCCGGATGAAGTTCCAAAGATATCGCTTGTCGGTGAGATATTTGTCCGGAGGGATGCGATATCAAGGCAGTATATTACAGAAAGGCTGGCTGATATGGGATTTGCAACCATATGTTCTCCTATTACGGAGTGGCTCTATTATTGTGATTATATGGTTGATAAAGGTCTTGTCGATTCGGAAATGGGGCCTCTCGAAAAACTCTCATATGTTATTAAAAAGAGTTTTATGAGAAAATATGAAAAAAGCATAAAGAAAACATTTTCACAATCGGGGCTTGTGCATGCTGAGCCCGTGAATGCAAAATCAATTATCAAGGCCGCCATGCCTTACATATCGGCGAATCTTGCGGGAGAGGCGGTTTTGACTGTCGGAAGCGCTATCTCTGAAATAGCTTCCAATGCCTGCGGAGTAATTGCGATAGGTCCTTTTGGATGTATGCCGAACAGGCTTTCAGAGGCGATTTTGAGCGAGACCATGAACCGCGAGGGCAAACTTGCGGCAAAACATAATAGCCGGAGTCTGAAAAAGATTCTTTCGGATTTTGACAGCCTCCCTTTTCTTGCAATTGAAAGTGACGGATCTCCTTTTCCTCAACTGATAACGGCAAAGCTTGACGCTTTCTGCCTGCAGGCCAGAAGACTTCATTCGGCAATGATGAGGCTCGAGGCATGAGGCATGAGGCGTGAGTCGTGAGGCAACAAATTGTATTTAATGAACTAATATAAGTTTCTTGACATTAAAACATCAACATAATATAGGATTTTCGTCTTTTATGGTATTGAGAGACCTTTGCATAACACTCTCTTTTGCCCGATTACTGTGTCAGGCTCAAATTTTAATCCTCGAAATACTCCGTGTATTCCTGCGGTTAAAATTATCGCCTTCCTTGTACTTGGTCAAAACTGAATGTTCTTCAAAGGTCTCATTGAACAGGCAAGATAACAGGATAGGAATAATTGTTACAGGCTTATGACTGAAAAACAGCTATTTTAACAGGAGGTGTTTGCATGGCGGATTATAACATCAATATTTTTCTGGATGATGAAAGATTAAAAAAAATTGAGGAAGCTCAGCTGGCCGACAATGTTAAAATGATCGACGGTAAAAAGGCTATCCAGGTGCCTTTCAGCGACAAGGAACATAAGAAACTTATTAAGGGATTTACGGATTTGACCTTTGATGCGTCCAATTCCTGTGTTATTCCGGAAAATGCGGAAAAAACCCTTTTTGATATTGTCGTCAGCATGAAGAC
>CAYODW010000084.1:0-10386 GCA_964402865.1 uncultured Desulfonema sp.
GTGGTTAAAAGAAACAGTGCCAGTGCCATAATGACAATTTTTTTCATAAAGCTCTCCTTTGACGTAAAAATGGTGCGGGTGAATATAAATGCCGCTCCTGTTCCCTGCGACTGTTCAAATATAAAAGACCCCAATTACTCTACATGGGTATTATTGAACTTCCCTCTGACTGTCAAGGCGGAATTTGGGTCTTGTTTGTTATTGCTTTGGATATACGAAGAAAGATATTAAAGAAGATTATGCTGATAGCAACGGACAATCAACGATTTTGGAAAGAATTGCATCAGAAAAAAAGTCTGGGGAATGTGATAGCGTTCAGAAAAATCCTAAAGGCCGATGATATCTTGCTGATGTCCGCCAGGTGGTGGACAGACTGAGGAGTTAGTTGCTCTAACAGTGAAGTTCGTGCAGAACGTGATTTCCACTCTGCACGAACTTTATAAATTATATCGAGGTCTATTTATCTGTGTCTATCACCACCCGGCCTGCCGCCACCGCCTGGTCTTCTATCTCCACCGGGTCGCCTGTCCCCACCGGGTCGTCTGCCTCCTCCACCAGGTCTTCCCCCTCCACCAGGTCTTCCTCCGCGGCTTCCACGGTCATCTGCGCGCGGGCGCGCTTCGTTTACATTGAGCGCCCGCCCCATGAATTCTTTACCGTTGAGTTCGGTGATAGCGGTCTGCGCTGCAGCTTTTGCAGGCATTTCGACAAATCCAAAGCCTCTCGGCTGACCGCCGAACTTCTCCTTAATAACATTAGCCGATGTAACCTCTCCGAAGGCTTCAAAAAGTTTTCTCAAATCTTCATCTGTAGCCTCGCGTGACAAATTTCCTATAAAGATGTTCATTTTAAATTCCTTGTATTTGAGCGTTTATGCCAGTCAAACCCGACGGCCCAGTAAAAAATCGATTATTCACACGAAGGCACAAAGGCACGAAGAAGGGCCTGTTGAAAACATTCAGGTATTTCTTTATGTGCTCCGTGATCTTTGTGTGAGAACGACTCCTTGCGAGCCCTTCATAAATATTGAAAATAATTTTAAAATTTAATTGCTTTTATTTATAAGCCCCGGGAGCAGGATTGTCAACATTTATGAATCTGTTTCAGGAGGAGCAGGAATAGGAACTTTGAAAAACTGAACTCCTTCTTCTTTCAGTGTTTTTTCTTCCAAACTGGTGCTGACACCTCGAATATTTCGGGGTTCGGAAACGCCATAGTGGATTTTTAGGGCTTCAGCCGCAAATTCCGTTCCGACATTATCAAAATTATTTTCAACGAAATCGGCAACTTTTTTTGTTATTTCTGCAAGGGCGATCTCTTTGCCGGAAGAAGTTGTTCCATTGCCTGATGATTTTATGGCAAATTTCGTCGGAACTTTGAAAACAGAAGTATCGTTACAGACCGGACAGGAAATCAGATTCTTTTTTTCCTGACCCTCAAAAGCCCGGTTGTCTTCAAACCAACCTTCAAAAACATGCCCGCTTTTACAACGTAAGTCAAAGACAATCATACAATAATCCTGAAAAATTAATGTTTTGTCATAAATGTTGCAAAAATTTATGGATTACCGTTTGCACGGGAATGACGACTTTTGCAATTGGATTATAAATGTTGTATTTAATTATCATGAATCGCTGATTTTTAAAAGAATTTATTGACAGCCTGAATATAAAGGTTAAATAAAAATATAATTTTTTTTCAATCCGGAAACAAATTATTATACCGGGAGACCTCCAATTATGAATTCTCTTATCAAATCGATTGTTATTACTTTAATTCTGCTTGCCGGTGTTTCTTATTCTGCACAGGCTGAAACAATGTATATAACTGATATATTGAGAATAACTGTGCGGGAAGGAAATGGAGCTGATTATAAAGTCATAGATGTGCTTGAGTCGGGTCAGGAGGTTGAAGTAATTTCAACAAGTGATGAATGGGTAGAAGTACGACTTCCGAACGGGAAAAAAGGCTGGCTGATCGGCAAATATCTTACATCCAGGAAAGCGGGCAGCGCAGATTTGGAAAAATTGCAGCAAAAAGAAGCATTGCTTAATACTCAGAATGCCGCTTTACGAAAGGAAATTAATCAACTCAGGGATGAATTAAAAAATATCAACCTTCAGCTTGCAGAAAGCAAGCAGGCTCTCTTTGTAACGACTAAATCAGCTGAAACCCTGAAAGATAACCCAAACAGTTATGTTGAGCTTGAAACAAAATTTAAAGAGGCGGAAAAAAAACTTTCTTTGCAAAAGAGTAAAATGGGAAATCTTGAAGACGAACTGACAAGGCTTTTACGGCAGCAAAATGTTATGTGGCTTTTAGCCGGAGCAGGAATACTCCTTGTCGGTTTTATAATAGGATATAGCGCGAGGCGCGACAAACGAAGATCGTCTCTATTATGAACAGGCAAATATGTGATGAATATTAAAACAGATTTTTTAATAATAGGCAGCGGTGTAGCAGGGCTTATGTTTGCCCTCAAGGTCGCAGATCACGGTAGTGTTGCGATTGTAACAAAAAGAGGAGTTACGGACAGCAACACAATGCATGCCCAGGGTGGAATTGCTTCGGTATTCGGCTCTCTCGATTCTTTTGATCTTCACATCCGTGATACCCTCGATTCGGGAGATGGCCTTTGCAACAAAGAAGTTGTTGAAATGGTCGTGAAAAAAGGGCCTGAAAGAATTTGTGAACTTATTGATCTTGGCGTTCAATTCAACCTAAGCAATAAAGAGAAATCGGTAAACATGCCGCCTGAACTTGACCTTGGACGTGAAGGAGGACACTCACAAAAACGCATAGTACATGCCCAGGATATGACCGGACAGGAACTTGAAAGAGTCCTTGTCGGACATGCAAAAAATCATCATAACATAACGCTTTTTGAGAATCATATTGCTATAGATCTTATTACATGCTCAACCCGCATGAAAAGGGGGTTTGTAACAACAACCCATGAGGATTATTGCTGCGGAGCTTATGTTCTTGACAGGACGACCAACAGAGTAAAGACCTTTTCATCAAAAATAACGATTCTTGCTACCGGTGGCGCCGGAAAGGTTTATCTATATACGAGCAATCCCGACATTGCCACAGGAGACGGCATCGCGATGGCTTACAGGGCCGGTGCAACACTGGCAAATCTCGAGTTTGTGCAGTTTCATCCAACCTGCCTGTATCATCCTGATGCCAAAAATTTTCTAATTTCAGAAGCTGTGAGGGGTGAAGGTGGAATACTTATTGATTCTTCTGGAAATTCTTTCATGGATAGGTACAGCCCGTTAAAGGATCTGGCGTGCAGGGATGTTGTTGCACGAGCCATAGATACCGAATTAAAAAGGACCGGGCAGGATTCGGTGTTCCTTGACATATCACACAAAAGTCCGGAGTTTATAAAGGAGCGGTTTCCTAATCTTTATGAACAATGCCTTCTTTTTGGAATCGATATGACGGCAGATCCGATTCCGGTTGTTCCTGCAGCCCATTATATGTGCGGCGGAGTTGTGACCGACATGATGGGAAGGACTGATATCCGCAACCTCTATGCAACAGGCGAAACAGCATGCACAGGCCTTCACGGCGCAAACAGGCTTGCAAGCAATTCCCTGCTTGAAGCTATTGTATATGCCCATGCAGCCGCTGAACAGGCTGTAAAAGATACTTATACAACTGATTTCAAATCTTTTCCTGAGACACCCGCCTGGGATGAAGTAGGTACAACTGACAGCGATGAGCTTATTATGGTTTCACAAAACTGGGACGAAATAAGGCGGTTCATGTGGAACTATGTCGGAATAGTAAGGTCAGATAAACGGCTTGCAAGGGCAAAGAGGCGCATTGAGATTATCCAGAATGAAATCAGGGAATACTACTGGAATTTTAAAGTTGCCGCCGACCTTGTAGAGCTCAGGAATATAGCAACTGTCGCCGAGCTGATTATTAAGTGCGCAATGCACAGGAAAGAGAGCCGTGGTCTGCATTATAATCTCGGATATCCTGAACGGGATGATTCGAGGTGGCAGAAGGATACTGTCATCAGGCGGCCGTTTGTCGGATAAATTTTTTATTTGCCGTCAAAGTTCTTCGGGGGTGAATGCCACGACATCGTCGATTATCGTTGTGTCGGCAAAGAGCATGACAAGCCTGTCCAGACCCAGGGCGTTTCCGGAGGCATCAGGCATGCTGGAAAGAGACTCAAGAAATTTTTCAGGCATGGGATATTCCTTCTTTCCCGCCTTTTTGCGGAAAGCGAGCTCATTTTCAAAGCGCGCTCTCTGCTCTTTGTGGTCGGTCAGTTCGGTAAAGCCGTTGCACAGTTCAAGTCCTCCGATATATAGTTCAAAACGCTCGGCAACCGAATTGTCCCTGGTTTTAAGTTTTGCCAGGGCGCCGCATGATGCGGGATAATCATAAAGAAAAAGGGGCGTGGTTTGTCCAAGGGCGGGTTCAATTTCCGCCATTGTTTCATCGAAGTGGTCATTTAAAAGAGCTTTTTGAACCGGCATGGAAGCGTACTTGTCAAAAGCTTCAACCACGGTCATTCTTGTCCAGGGCCCGTCAAGAGCTATTCTGCCGCCCTGATATGTTATCAAACCGCCTGATCCCGATTTTAAGGCAACATGTTTAATAAGAGCCTCGGTTTCCTCCATCATGTCAAAATAGTCAGAGTCCGCACGGTACCACTCCAGCATTGTAAATTCCGGAATATGTCGTGAGCCTCTTTCATTTTTTCTGAAACACTTACATATCTGGAATATCAGGGGATAGCCTGAGGCAAGAAGCCGTTTCATGCACAACTCGGGGGAGGTGTGAAGAAATCGGTCTTCGGATTCTATGGCGTCAATATTGGCTTCAGTAGCAGGTGCCGGAATTCTTACCGGAGTTTCCACTTCAAGATAATTATGTTCGGCAAAAAAGTCGCGGATAGCTGTGAGTATTGATGCTCTGAGTTGAAGATTGTTTTTTTTCACCTGAACCCTCGACCCCTTTAATCCTAACTTGTTCGCTCTATATATTTATCTTCGGTTCTGTCCTGTAAAAAAACCATGTCGTAGATGTTCGATTCGGCGGAATAGTACCAGATATATCCCAGTTCACGGCATTTTTCGCAGGCCCTCAGAGGAATATGAACGGCAAGCAGGTGAGTGCCTCGGTCTGAAGTTGAATCTATTTTGAGTGTTCCGGCACAGTCCGGGCATACTTTTACTGTCTCTTTCTGCTGCTCTCTTATATTGTCCGTGTCGTAATATATGCTGCGTTTTCTTTCATCGAAATCTTTTTTACCCCTCATCCGTTCTGCTATCTTATCCCTGTTCTGCCAGTAACTTAAAACCGTTTCGCCGGTCTTTTCTATGTTCATTGTTATGTCGGGAGTTTGCCTGTATTTGTCGGGATCATAAGAAGGCTCTTCTACACTACTGTAGTCAATGCCGGCCATGGCAAGAATTATCCCAAGGTTTACATAAGGGAGGGCTCCTTCTATTGAGTAGCCGCCTTCGAGTACTGCTATATGAGGTTTTAAAATGGAGGTAAGCGCCGCATAACCCTGTGCCGAGAAATTCATATTGGTAATAGGATCGGAAAAATGATTATCCTGCCCGGCCGAATTTATTATGATTTCCGGCTTAAAATCATCAAGAATGGGCATTACAACGTTTTTTATTGTAAAGAGAAAACCTTCATCGGATGTATAGGGTGGAAGAGGAATGTTTAATGTTGTTGCAACCGCATTGGGTCCTCCCATTTCGTATGGAAAACCTGAACCGGGATAAAGAGTTCGGCCGTCCTGATGTAGGGAGATAAAAAGGGTGTCGGGGTCATGCCAATATATATCCTGAGTGCCGTCGCCGTGATGACAATCCGTGTCCACTACGGCAACTTTTCTGATATTGTATTCCCTGCGCAGGTATTCAATCATTATCGCTTCAATATTAACATTACAAAAACCTCTTGCTCCGTGCACTACACGCATAGCGTGGTGGCCGGGGGGGCGTGCAAGTGAAAATCCTCTTTCAATCTTTTTGTCAAGAACAGCCCTTCCGATTGTCTTGGCACATCCCGCGCTTATAAAGTGTGACTCTGTCATTACCTTATCAACATTAGGAACGCAGAAATGGACCCGCTGAACATCTTCAACCGTAACAAGCTCGGGCCGGAATTCTTCTATTCCTTCAATATCAAGGAGACCTTCTTCAAATACCTGATCCTGTGTATAAAGAAGCCTTTCCTCCCGTTCGGGATGGGTCGGGCTTATAGCCCAGTCGAAGGCCGGGAAAAAAACAAGTCCTGTTTTGTTTTTGGCTGTAAGTTTCATTTCACACCGTAAGCATATCAGCTATTGAATCATAACCATGAATAAGACCGGGTTTAACCTGGACTCTTACACGGATATTCTTTCCTGTTGTACAAAATCCCTTTACCATATTGAACTGCAAAGATTCTATTACTTCCATTTCCAGATCAGAAGAATCAGCCCCTCTTTTGACGGCTTTTTTCATTAAAAGAGCAGACGCTGTTTTCAGAGCATCAGACATCGAAAAGTTTACAGCCACTTTTTCTTTAAAACCTTCTTCCACAGAGACCGTGAATCCCTGTTCGGTGTCCGCAAATAAAGCTACTTCGCATGTGGTTCTTGCGATCGCGGCTCCTATTGCATTCGCTACGTTCCATCTGGGTACAACTCCTATACGGAATTCCGAAAGCTCTTCAATTCTGCGTGCAAAATATGGAGCAGGGCCACCGATCAGAAGTATTTTTTTCGGGCTTAACCTGTATCCTTCCATAAATTCGTGGATTGTATAAACAGGCTTGCTGTTTATGCGGGAGATCATACCCCTTATTTCCGACAGTATAGTATTGCAGGCCTGATCGAAAATAGATGAAGCCGTTTCCATGGTTGAAGTCCCTGCTTTGAGGGCGAGCGATTCAATTCCACGGTAAGATTTATCGCTGTCGCAATCTTTTACTTTTCCGAGCACAACAAGCGCATCTGTGATTGTCGGAACCGGACCTCCATATAACATGGCAGGCCCCAATCTTTGAGGCCCGATCTTCAGCTTGTTATGATTATCGAGCGTTATCGAGCTGTCTCCGCCGACGGCGATTGAATGGGTTTCAAGTGACCGAATAAGGGTTTTGTAGCCTCCTATGCTTATTCCAACAGGATTTAAAACGGGCACGTGATTTATCAGTACGGCAATATCTGTTGTTGTTCCACCAATATCAAGGACTATGCAATCCTCGTTATCGGGGGCAAATGGCATTGCGCCCATGGCGCTTGCTGCAGGTCCTGAGAATATCGCATGTCCCGGAAAATCGGAGGAGGAATCAAGGCTCATAGTCCCGCCATCAGCCTTTAGAATGTCAATCGGAACATTCAGCCCTTTTTTCTGAAGGGATTTATTTACCGCGTCAAAAAAACATTTGTGGATGGGGTAAGCGGCTGCGTTAATGTAAGTGGTTGCTATGCGTCGGGGGAAATTAAGGCTTCCTGAAATCCTGTGCCCTGTAAAAATCTTAACAAAAAAATTTCCGAGAATCCTCGCAATATTCTGCTCATGGGATGGGTTCCGGACTGAAAACTTGCCTACCACACCTACGTATCTGATCCCTTCCTTTTTCAGATCCCATGCAATTTTTTCAATTTCATGCCGGTCGATGGGTTCAATTTCCCTTCCCCTGTGATCAATTGAGCCTGAAACAGGGTAGTAGAAACGGTTGATCCGGTAAAATTCGGGATCAATACCGGGGCCTGAGGAGACTATCATTCCTGCTTCCGGAAGATTGTTCTGGACAACGGTATTTGTCATAAGAGTGGTGCTTAATACAAGCCGTTTGATAATTGAGGAATCAATATCTTCGGTGATTTTTTCGATACCGGTAAGAACGGTATTGAAGAGGTCCGATTCATCTGTAGGGACCTTAACAGCCCTGTCAATCCCGTTTTTTCCGAGAAGAACGACATCGGTATGAGTTCCCCCGACATCCAGACCAATTATCATGGAATTATCCTGTCATATCCGCTGATTTATTTTGTAACAAGCCGTCAGGTTCTATCGTCAAGCATTTCAATAAAAGCTTCTATTCGCGTCGAAAGTTGACCTTCCGCAAAATCTCTCGGATCAACAACATCGACTTCAAGATTTAAAACCGGGATTCCTATCTCCTTGAGTCCTTCGCCTATAAGTCCCCTTGCCCCTGCACCCTGCCTGCAGCCCCTGTGGCAGGGGTTGATTGCTCCATCGATTTTATACGATGAGGCAAGTTTCTGCAAATGGTTTATCCTTCTTCTGATATTCCCGTTGAAAGGAATTGAAATGGCCCTTCTGGCAAGCCCCGTATAGGGATCATCAGGATCAATCGGTTCCCACGTAATGCTGTTGAGTTCATCAACAACTATGTTGGCCCTGTATTGTTCCCTTAAAAGCGCATCAAGCGGATTCCTGAACTGTATCCTGTTCTGAATCCACATGAGCCGGTGCTTTTCACCGGGCATTCCGGGTCTCTTCTCCCGGTTTCTTGCTGCAAATTCATCCCGGTAAGCTTTCGAGATTTCAACAGCCGCTTCAGTACCAAGAAGAAGCGCCATCACGATTCCGAAATTTGAGAGATCATGGCCGTTTGTCGGGGAAGGAATATGGGTTGCCAGCTCAAATACTTCATTCATCAATTCTCTTGCCGAGTTCGTATTTTCGATTGCCCTGCCAAGAGTCTCTTCATCTATTTGCCTTCCTGTATGAGCTGATACGAACACGGTCATCTGCCTGATCTGATCGGCCAGATATTTTACGCTCTTTTCCGATTCGTCCTGTGGAATGTGCAGAACAAAAAGATCTTTATTAAACATTACGGCAAGATTTTCCATTACGGCAAGCCCTCCTGTGCACGGGCAGCTTGTGGCAATCAGAAAATCCGGAACCGGCATGAGTCCCTTTTTTGCCGATCCCAGAACGGACCGGTGATACCCGCAGATATCCGAAGCATATCCGGAATGTTCCGCGTGATCAAGGAAAGTCCCTATAGCGCCTGTTGAAGCAAGCATCGCCCCGATAAATTCGACAAAGCAAGAGGTTACACCCATGGCTGACAGGAGGTCAAAAGGCGCCGTAACTCCGCACCATGCAACACTGTTTTCACCCGAATAGAGTCGGGTTCCGAGCCGCGCGACTTCAAGCGCGTATTTCTTTCTTGAATTCGGGCTTTCGGGATTCTCTTTGATTTTTGCAGCGATTCCCGATTCAAGATCTTTAAAATATTGTAGCATCATAATATTATCGCCTTCTTTAAAAAGTCAAAATTCAGACGGCAAAGAAAAAAACTCATTTCCTTCATATTATCACCTCAGCATTTCAATAAAGGCCTCTATTCTTGTCTGTTGCTGACCTATCGACCTCAGTGTGCAGTCTCCTTCAAGAACAAGCAAAGGAATCCCGGCTTTCTGAAATTCTTCACGGATTGAAGGAAGTCGGGAGAGATATGGATCACAGAATTTAACGACATGGCATATAGCGCCGCGTGCTCCGGACTCTTTTGCTTTTGAAATAAGAATCTTGCTGATTTTGCCGGGTATCGCACTGTCAATTGCTCTAGCGCAGGGTGGGCGAAGAAGAATGCTTTCAGCAAGACTTTCTTCAAGGCCTTTTTTACTGCCTGCTGCAACAGGATTAAAAAAGCGGGAACCTGTGCAAATGTCATCCCATGTGATTTTTGCCCCGCATGAATCAAAGAGCATGAATGCCTCAGGATCCGGAAGAAGATGCCCGAAAAGAAATACGGGAACGCCTCCATTATCTGTTTTATCCCGTCTGTTTTCAGAAAGAATTCCTCTCGCATCTTCTATGAATGTAATAGGAGATTCGGTCACGGATCTGTTGAACAATTCCTGCAGAAGAGCACGGTGTAAATTCGCTTTTCCTTTATAAATATTCTCAGTCAGTTCATTCATGAAATCGGAAATCTGGTCATAAAGGAGAATTCCGTATTCGATTTCGGTCGTGCTAATGTTCCGGCCTCTCCATTTGGAAAGTGCAGCGGCGAGTCTTGAAATTTCACCTGTAAAAAAGGATATGGAAAGTTCGTCCGCTGTTGCGGGAAGATCAAGGAGAATGCTGTTCTCATCCGGCCTGATATGATGCCACGCATCCGCGAGGCGCCGCATCGCATCACAACTGTTCATGAAAACCATTCCGGTAAGATCGGGCAGATCATTGCACATTGCTCGGTCAAGAATTCTTTTTATGTGAGGGCAGAGATTGTCATGTAATATATGCCCAGCCTGATCCGGTGAATCACCAATGGGAAGAATGCGATAAGGCGTGTATCCCGCGGCGTAAATAATCGGAAGCGGAGTATAGGCGCAGGCAAAGCCTATATATCCTTTGTTATCGG
>CAYODW010000085.1:0-10340 GCA_964402865.1 uncultured Desulfonema sp.
GCGCTCCGACCAGAATTTCGGAATTAAACGACGGCATGATACGCACCTATGATATCAATCCGGAACAGTTTTTCGGTGAGACTGCAAAAGCAGGCGATCTTGCGGGCGGAAGTCCGAGTGATAATGCCGAAATAACGAAAAATATATTAAATGGCAAAAAAGGATCCAAGCGCAACATCATCCTTATAAACTCATCCGCAGCGCTTGTCGCATCCGGTAAAGCATCGAACCTGAAGGAAGGAATTATCCTTGCGGAAAACTCTATAGACAGCGGGGCGGCAATGGCAAAGTTGAACTCACTGATACGATTCACACAGGAAAACGGGTAATGGATTTTTTAGCAAAAATAGTCGAGCATAAAAAACTTGAGGTTGAAGAAAGAAGGCGACTTGTTTCCGAAAGCCTGCTGCGTGATCAGACAATCAATTTAAAAACGCGTCCTTTCATGAAAATATTATCGGAACCTGGGACTTTGGGAATAAACATAATAGCCGAAATCAAGCGGGCCTCTCCTTCAAAAGGTCTTTTTCGTCATGACCTTGACCCGGCCAAATACGCGGCGGAATATGAGAATGGAGGCGCAGCAGCCATATCTGTTTTAACTGATAAATCCTTTTTCATGGCGGAGCCCGGAGATCTGACCAGAGCAAAGGAAGCGTCAACTCTTCCCGTGCTTAGAAAAGATTTCATAATCTCATCGTATCAGATTTACGAATCATCGGCTATGGGTGCCGACGCGCTGCTTCTAATAGCAAGGATTCTGTCGAAAGAGCAGATTAAGGATTTTCTTGCCCTTTGCGGAGAAATTGGAATCGACGCCCTTGTTGAAGTCCACTCCGAAGCAGACCTTAAAAATGCTTCGGATGTAGGCGCCAGGCTTATTGGAATAAACAACAGAAACTTAAGTTCATTTGAAACGGATACTGAAAACGCCATGCGCATCTCAGGCCTTCTTCAACCCGGACAGATTGCCGTCGCCGCAAGCGGGATAACGGGAAAAAACGATATCGGAAAATATATTTCTCATGGCATTTATAATTTTCTGATAGGCGAAAGCATTGTGAGATCCGGCAATCCGGCTGAATTCATTAAATCTCTTAATTTTCGGAAGTAGAACCATAATGGAAATTGATAAAGACGGATCAGATGACACAAAATACAGCCCGCAGGTAAAAATATGCGGCCTGACTGAAGTCGATGCCGCCGTTGAATGCGCATTCCTTGGCGCGGATGCCATAGGGCTTGTTTTCCATCCCAAAAGCCCGAGATTCGTGAAAGACCACCGGGCCCGTGAAATATGCCTTGCGATCCCGAAAGAAATTAAAAGAGTTGGGGTTTTTGTTGATGAAGCTTTCGGATCAATAATGCAAAAAGTCGAAAGATGCGGCATTGATTCCGTTCAGCTTCACGGGAATGAACCGACGGAGCTTGCGGAGAGTCTTATGAAAGAAGCCATTATCGTCATAAAAGCGCTTTTTCTTGAAAAAAAACCTTTTTTTGAAAATTCATCGGACTACAAGGCATCCGCATTTTTAGCGGAATGCGGGAAAGGAGCCCTTCCCGGCGGAAACGCACTGTCGTGGGACTGGGATAAGGCTGGAACGATAGGTGAAAAATATCCGCTCATCCTTGCAGGAGGTCTTACTCCGGAAAATATCTCTCAGGCTGTATCCCTTTGCCTTCCTGATGCGGTTGATGTCAGCTCCGGTGTAGAGTCCGCTCCTGGAATAAAGGATTTTGAAAAAGTAAAATTATTTATCAGCAAGGTGTCGGAATCTTCATACGCAAAAAGACCACGGAGGATTTTTTAATGACAAATAAAATAAAAACCGGCGTATATCCGGATTCAAACGGCCACTTCGGCCCTTACGGAGGGCGTTATGTAGGAGAAACCCTCATGCCGGCTCTTCTTGAGCTTGAGGAGGCCTACGTCAAGGTTTCATCCGATATGAAATTTAATAATGAACTCGATCATCTTCTGGAAAAATATGCCGGCCGCCCTACCCCGCTTTTTCACGCAAAAAGGTTGAGCGAACATTTAAAAGGCGCATCCATATATTTAAAACGTGAAGATCTTGCCCATACGGGGGCACATAAGATTAATAACACTCTCGGCCAGGCTCTTCTCGCAAAATGGATGGGGAAAAAAAAGGTCATAGCCGAAACCGGCGCGGGGCAGCATGGGGTTGCGACTGCTACGGCAGCGGCGCTTTTCGGGATGGAATGT
Source organism: uncultured Desulfonema sp. (assembly GCA_964402865.1). Taxonomy (GTDB): domain Bacteria; phylum Desulfobacterota; class Desulfobacteria; order Desulfobacterales; family RPRI01; genus RPRI01. Next base: position 2,228 of record CAYODW010000085.1, read on the forward strand.
CGAATATTCATGGGAACCGAAGACATAAAAAGGCAGGCGCCTAATGTTCTGCGTATGGAACTCCTCGGCGCAAGGGTCATACCGGTTGAATCCGGAACAGGCACATTGAAAGACGCAATGAACGAAGCCCTGCGCTACTGGGTAGGTGCAGTCACAGACACCTTTTACATAATCGGTTCTGTTGCCGGACCGCATCCGTATCCGGTTATGGTGCGTGATTTCCAGAAAATCATAGGTATTGAGGCAAGAAAACAGATTGTCGATATGGCCGGCCGCCTTCCTGACAGTCTTATAGCCTGCGTTGGCGGGGGAAGCAATGCTATGGGACTTTTCTTTCCTTTCATGGATGACCCTGTTGAAATGACTGGAGTGGAAGCCGCCGGGAAAGGAATCTCGTCGGGCAAACACGCTGCAACTCTTGGAGCAGGCTCCGTTGGCGTGCTTCACGGGTCAAAATCATATGTTCTCCAGGACAAAGAGGGACAAATACTTGAAGCAGATTCCATATCGGCGGGACTAGACTACCCGGGTGTCGGCCCTGAACATTCTCTTCTGAAAGATTTGAAGAGGGCGGAATATGTTTCAATCGCAGATGAACAGGCTCTACATGCCTTTAAAACACTCTGCAGACTGGAAGGGATAATACCTGCTCTCGAGAGCTCACATGCTGTGGCATACGCGATGAAGCATGCTCCACTGATGAAAAAGAAGGACATTATAATCGTCAATCTTTCCGGAAGAGGAGATAAGGATCTCGGGATTGTTTCGCAGCATGTGAAAAGTTAATAGGCGAGAGGCATGAGGCGTGAGGCGAGTGGCTATAGAGAAAAAGCAGTTATCAGTGATCGGTAATCAGTATTCAGTTGCCGGAAACCACGAGTTACGATTCACGGTGTCCGATTTTCGATGTACGATTTTCTATGTTCGATGTACGATCAAGGGAGAACATATAAACAATGAAAACAAAAAGAATTGAAAAAACTTTCGCCGATTTAAAACTAAAAAACGAAAAAGCGCTTGTCGGATTTCTTTCAGCGGGAGACCCCGATATTAAAACCTCGCTTAAAATAATAGAATCGATGTGCAAAGCAGGCCTTGATATCATGGAACTTGGAATTCCTTTTTCTGATCCCACAGCAGACGGGCCCGTAATCCAGAGATCATCCGCAAGAGCTTTAAAAAAAAGTGTGAATATAACGGCGGTTCTTGAAATGACCCGAAAAATAAGAATGTTTTCCGATATCCCGGTTATTCTTTTCACATATTACAACCCGATCCACTCCTACGGAGCGGAAGCATTTTATAATGATGCCCTGTCTGCCGGCGCCGACGGAACTCTCGTTGTGGACCTTCCGCCGGAAGAATCGGATGAAATGACATCGAAGTGGCCGGGAAACGAACTTGCGCTCATCCGCCTTGTTGCTCCGACAACACCTCCTGAGAGAATGAAAAAAATCGCTTCATCCGCGTCCGGATTCATATATCTTGTTTCAAAAACAGGGGTGACAGGAAGCAACGGCCTTGATACGGACGATATCGCCGTTAACGCGAAATTTCTCCGCTCTGTCACAAGGCTGCCGGTATGCGTCGGCTTTGGAATCAGCACCCCTGAAGATGTGAGAAGAATAGCGCCTCATGCGGACGGAATAGTTATCGGAAGCGCCTTTGAGCGCATAATCGAAGAGAATCTCGGCAATCCCGACATAGCAAAGATTCTGGGAGAACAGGTAAGTAAACTCAAAAAGGCTGCAAAACCATAGCTGAAACTTTTCTTTTGACAGACTGAAGGTTTTTAGACTGAAGACTATTATTAAATTCAGTCTTCTGCCTCGTTACTATTCACTGTTCACTATTCACTATCCGCTTTTTTTATTACTTCTTCCACCCGCCGATAAGGTGCATGTGAAGATGGAATATGACCTGACCGCCCCCTTTTTCAACATTATAAAGGAGTTTGTAACCGGATTGTGAAATACCCTCTCTCTCGGCCATCATCTTCCCGGCCATTATCATATCCGATACGATTTTTGCATCTTCTTCCGTCAGGTCGTTTACGCTTCTGATATGTCTTGTCGGAACAATCAGAATATGAACCGGCGCATGAGGGTTTATGTCCCTGAAAACAACAAGGTTGTTATTCTTATAAAGGAATGTGGTCGGAATCTCTCCATTTACAATCTTGCAAAAAATACAGTCTTTTTCCATCCCGGTCTCCTCCGTTATTAAACAGTGATATCAGCAGATTAATTATTACCGACTTATCCATAAACATCTCCGTTGTCAAGTCTGATGCCCCCATTTACCATTCAGTGTCGGTAATGCAAGAGCTTTTTTCAACTGCTTTAAAAAAAGGCTCCTTGGAATTTCTCGTGCCCCGAAGCGTTTGAGATGCCCGGTTGAAACCTGGCAGTCGATTAGATCGAATGAGTTCTCCGCAAGATATTTTACAAGGCAGGCGAAGGCAACCTTTGAGGCATTGCTTTCAAGGGTAAACATTGATTCCCCGAAAAAGCATCTTCCAAGCGAAACACCGTAAAGGCCGCCTGCAAGAGTCCCGTCCTTCCATGCTTCAACAGAATGAGCATAACCCGATTCTTGAAGCGCGCAGTAGGCATCTATCATTTCAGGAAGAATCCAGGTTCCTTCATTTTTTCTTCTTCCGGCAAAGGCACACAATTTAATGACCTGTCCGAATGCAGCATCAAAAGTTACATCAAATACACCTTTCTTAATTACTTTTTCAAGGCTCTTTGAAAGTGTGATTTCACCGGGATAGAGGACAAGACGGGGATCGGGTGACCACCAGAGAATGGGTTCATCTAACGAATACCAGGGAAATATGCCGAGGCTGTATGCAAGAAGGAGTCTCTCTTTACAGAGATCACCTCCTACTGCAAGAAGGCCGGTTTTGTCGGCAAGCTGCGGGGGAGGAAAAATTATCTCTTCGGTCAGGCGATATACCGGCATCGGGGGTTACGCTTTAGATATAAGTTGCAAGTGAAGTCGAATATCGAATATCGGACATCGAATTTCGAAGTACGATGTACGAAGTTCAGCTTTTCACTATTCACTCTTTCATTTTTCCTTAACAAAAGCAAATACCGGCTTATTCTCTTCAAGGTCCATGCTGACGCTTCCGCCTTTCCGGAGTTTCCCGAAGAGTATCTCGTCCGAAAGAATATCCTTGATTTCGGTCTGAAGCACCCTTGAAAGAGGCCTTGCTCCGTATCTCGGATCATGTCCTTTGTTTGCAAGCCAGGTTCTTAATGCGCCGGAGTAAGAGAGGGAGACTTTTTTTGCAGCAAGCTGCTCTTTAAGCTCTTTCATAAACTTATCGACCACCATCTCCATTATTTGCAGAGTTAGAGGTTTAAAATTGATTATATCATCAAGCCTGTTCCTGAATTCGGGGCTGAAAATGTTCTCGACCGCCTTTTTCCCCTTGCTCTCAGGGTCATATCTGACCTCTCCAAAACCTATTGTCTGTGCGCTCATTTCACGCGCTCCGGCATTTGACGTCATGATTATTACCACATTCCTGAAATCGGCCTTCTTTCCGTTGTTGTCCGTCAGAGTCGCGTGATCAAGAACCTGGAGAAGGATATTGAAAAGGTCCGGGTGAGCCTTTTCTATTTCGTCGAAGAGCAGGACACAGTGCGGGTGTCTGCGCACTCCGTCGGTCAGAAGGCCTCCCTGATCAAAGCCTATATAGCCGGGCGGAGCTCCAATCAGGCGGGCCACAGCATGCTTTTCCATATATTCGCTCATGTCAAATCGCATGAACTCTATTCCCATTATGACTGCGATCTGCCTTGCCACCTCAGTTTTACCTACTCCAGTCGGACCCGTAAACAGAAAAGAACCAACGGGGCGGGTTGGAATTCCGAGCCCAGCCCTTGAGCGCTTGATGGACGTCGCGAGAGATTTGATAGCGCCGTCCTGGCCAAAGACAACGCCTTTAAGCTTGTCCCCGAGATTTTCAAGCTTCGACCTGTCTGATGCGGACACACTGTTTTCCGGTATCCTTGCCATTTTAGCCACTATCTTTTCGATATCGGCAGGATGTATCTTTTTTCTGTGCATTGAGCCTGAAAATTTAACAAAAGCCCCGGCTTCATCAATCACATCGATAGCCTTGTCGGGAAGATATCTGTCGTTCACATGCTTTGCCGAAAGCTCGGCCGCCGCTTTCAGAGCCGCATCGGTATATTCAATACCGTGATGCTCCTCATAATGTAATTTGAGGCCTTTTAATATCCGGATGGTTTCGGGTACTGTCGGCTCCGGAACTTCTATCTTTTCGAAGCGGCGTGACAATGCCCTGTCTTTTGTAAAATAGTTTTTATATTCCTCATAAGTCGTTGATCCTATGCAGCGCAGTTCACCTGTTGCAAGGGCGGGCTTTAAAATATTTGATGCGTCCATGGAGCCGCTGCTTGTCGCACCGGCTCCGACTATGGTGTGTATTTCATCAATGAAGAGTACAGAGTTTTTTCTGCTCTGGAGCTCGGAAATTACTCCTTTCATCCGCTGCTCAAAATCACCCCTGAATTTTGTCCCTGCAAGAACCGACCCCATGTCAAGAGAATAAATACGGACATCTTTGAGTGCGTCGGGAACATCCCCTTTAAATATTTTCTGCGCAAGACCTTCGGCAAGCGCGGTTTTTCCAACGCCGGGATCGCCCACAAAAACAGGGTTATTTTTTCGTCTTCTGCAAAGCACCTGCAGGGTTCTCTCTATCTCAAGATCACGGCCGATAAGGGGATCAAGCTTGCCCCCGGCTGCCATTTTAATCAGGTCAATTGTAAACGATTCCAGAAAATCGGGTTTCTTCTTCCTCTCTGTCTTTTCAGTTTTGGCAAACCCGCCCGGGCTCTCCTGAGAGCCGATTTTTGAAATATCATGGGATATATAGTTTAAAACGTCAAGACGGGAAACGCCTTCAAGGCTTAGAAAATATTCCGCATACGAATCCTTTTCATCGAAAATGGCTGCAAGGATATCGCCGACTTCAACCTCCTGTTTTTCAGAAGAACGGGCCTGGTTAAATGCTCTCTGTATTACCCTCTGGAAGCCTGTAGTCTGCTGTAAAACATATTTAACTCCTTCGGGAACAGTCTCTACCCTCATTTTGAAAAAATTTTCAAGCGAGTGAGAGAGGTTTTTGATATTTCCGCCGCAGTTTTCAATTATATCAGCGCCCATGTTGTCATGCATAATTGCAAAAAGAAGATGCTCCGTGCCGACATATTCATGGCGTCTCTTTTTCGCCTCTTTAACTGCAAGCCCAAGAGTTTCGCTGAGTTCCTTACTTATCATATGATCCTACTCCTTCTCCATGGAGCATCTGAGTGGAAATCCTTTTCCACGGGCCAACGCATGAACAGAATTCATCTTTGTTTCCGCAACCTCAAACGTATAGAACCCGCATATTCCAATCCCCAATCTGTGAATACTCATCATTATCAGGATAGATTCTTCCATCGATTTATTAAACACCGTCATAAGGATTTCCACAACAAAATCCATCGTGGTGTAATCATCATTGTGAAGGAGCACCTTGAACATGGATGGTTCTTTAGCTTCATCCTTTGTGCCGGATAAAATGCTCTCTTCAATTTCAGGACTTGTAATGTTTCCCATAAAGACTTCTTCTCAACAACATTATTAGCGGTTTTATAAAAAAACAAGATTCCCGTCACTCCCGTGAAAACGGGAGTCCAGAAGTGTCATAAAATGCTGGATAGCGCCGCCGCTTCAATACTTGCCCCGCTTTCGTGAGAATGACAAAAAAAAGAGATTATGTGCTTTTTACCAAACCGTTGCCATTGATTCTATAAAAAACCCGTTTCAGAGACAAGTTGTTTAATACAATAATACCGGCTTCGCAAAAAGTCAAAAGCAGGATTTTATCAAATTATCGTCTTTTTCTTCCATAGCTTGTAAATAGCAGGATAAACAATAAGTTCCAGCAGAAACGATGTTACAAGGCCTCCTATCATCGGGGCCGCAATGCGTTTCATGACATCCGTACCGGTTGCCGTCGACCACATGATCGGCAAAAGACCAATAAATGCGGAAGCAACCGTCATCATCTTGGGGCGCACCCTTTTGACAGCACCGTGAACTATAGCCTCATCAAGCTCGCCGATGTTTTTAAGGTTTCCGGCCTTTTTTGCCGAATCATAGGAAAGATCTAGGAAAAGGAGCATGAATACGCCTGTTTCAGCGTCAAGGCCCAGAAGCGCGATCATTCCGACCCATGCGGCAATCGAAATGTTGTAATCGAGGAAATAGAAGAGCCATATTGCACCTATAGCGGAAAAAGGCACAGCCAGCATGACAACCATGGACTTGAAGGCGGAACGCGTGTTCATGTAAAGAAGAACAAAGATCAGAACGAGTGTAATCGGAACTATAACCTGAAGAAGTTGGCGGACACGCAGCATGTTTTCATACTGGCCGCTCCACTGCAACACATATCCAGTCGGAATGGAGAGCTTTTTCGCAACCTCTTTTTTGGCTTCCGCAACATAACTCCCGATATCCCGACCTGTTATATCGACATATACATAGCCGGTGAGAAATCCGTTTTCATTGCGCAGCATAGATGGCCCGCTTACAATCTCAATGTCGGCAAGATGCGTCAGAGGAACCGATAACCCCATCGGGGTTGAAACAAGAATACGTCCAAGCCTGTCCATATCATCGCGGAGTTCACGTGGATATCTCAGATTAACCGGATAACGTTCACGCCCCTCGATTGTTGTTGTTATGTTTTCCCCTCCGATCGCACTCATTATAACCGACTGGAGTTTTTCAATCGTAAGGCCGTAACGGGCAAGTTGATCCCTGCGGGGTTTAAAATCAACAAAAAATCCTCCAGCCACCCGTTCAGCATAAACACTTCTTGTCCCCGGAATATTACGAACAATATTCTCAAGGCTGGCGCCTATTTTTTCGATCTCTTTGAGATCGGACCCGGATATTTTTATGCCGACAGGAGTGCGCACTCCTGTTGAAAGCATATCTATACGCGCTTTGATCGGCATGGTCCATGCGTTCGTCACTCCCGGAATGCGCAAGGCAAAGTCCATCTCGTGGATCAGGTCTTCCCATGATATGGTGTCAGGCCATGCCGGACGAAGCATTGCCTTTAAAAATCCCGGCGCCCACGAGGAGTACCATCTTTTCTTTGGCCTCCACTCGTTTTCGGGTTTTAATATGACAGTCGTCTCCATCATGGAAAAGGGCGCCGGATCGGTTGATGTTTCAGCCCGCCCGGCTTTTCCAAAAACTCTTTCCACCTCAGGAAACGATTTTAATACACGGTCCTGCGTGGTAAGAAGCTCCTGGGCTGCTGTAATGGAAATACCGGGAAGGGTCGTGGGCATATAAAGAATACTTCCTTCCTTCAGGGGAGGCATGAACTCAGATCCGAGCTTGAAATATACAGGCACGCTTAAAGCAACAAGCAAAAGCGAAGATGCAATGATCGACTTCGGGTGCTTTAACACGAATCTGCAGACCGGTTCATAGATTTTAAATATAACCCTGCTGACGGGATGTCGCTCTTCAGAATAATATGTGCCGACAAGTGTTTTATTCGCAATCCACGCAAACCATTTTGGCCTGAATACAAAAGGATCTATTCTTGTAAAGAGCATCCGCATCGCAGGATCAAGTGTTATGGCAAGAAGCGCTGCAATCGCCATTGCAAGTGTTTTGGAATAGGCAAGAGGCTTAAAGAGCCTTCCCTCCTGATCGACGAGAGCAAATACGGGAAGAAAAGCGACTGCTATTACAAGAAGCGAAAAGAAAACTGAAGGACCTACTTCCTTCAGGGCTTCGAGACGCACCTCATGGAAATCCCCCTTTCTGCCGTCCGCCTGCCAGTGGTAAATCTTGTTATAGGCGTTCTCCACCTCTACTATCGCCCCGTCAACAAGTACACCTATCGATATCGCTATACCGGCAAGGGACATGATGTTTACATTAATATTAAGAAGATACATCGGGATAAATGCGATAAGGACCGAAATCGGTATGGTGGCAATAGGAACGATTGCCGAAGGAATATGCCATAGGAAAAAAAGAATAATCAGCGACA
>CAYODW010000086.1:0-10038 GCA_964402865.1 uncultured Desulfonema sp.
GATGGATTGGCTCCTTTAAACCACTCCAGTTCATTGAGAAATTTGTGATCAAGGCTGGTCATTATTTCTGAAACATGTTTTTTAATCTGTCCAAAATCCATAATGACACCGGCGTCATTTAACTTTTCACCCTTCACACAGACCTCTATTTTCCAGTTATGGCCATGCAGGTTTTCGCATTTTGCCGCTACCAGTTTAAGCTGATGTGCCGCTGAAAAATGATTTAATACTTTTAATTCAAACATGGTTATTATGCCCTTTTCTAATTGGTTTTCGGATGAACACTAATTTGCAGAACTTCCGGAACCACTCTTAAGGATGTTTTTTAATTTATTGGATAATTTATTTGTTTCCAGTTTCGCGAATTCCTGCAATAAGGATTCCTGTTTTTTTGTCAGGTTTATGGGCGTCTTTATGGCTATCTGAATAATCAGATCCCCCCGCCCATTATGTCTTAAGTGGGGAATCCCTTCGCTCTGCAGACGTATCAAATCTCCAGGTTGTGTTCCTTTAGGAATCTCAACGGATTTTTTGCCGTTTAGAGTCGAAACGGTTATCTTATCCCCAAGCGCGGCCTGAACGAATGAGATGGGAATTCTGCAGTAAACATCATTTTCATGCCGTTCAAAGAATTCATGCGGTTCAACCTGTATAAAGACATACAGATCTCCGCTGGAGGCCCCATAGGTACCTGATTCTCCCTCTCCTGTGAGGCGCAACCGTGATCCGGAATCGACTCCTGCCGGAATCTTGACCGAGACTTTTTTATTTACGATAACCTGTCCGGCACCCCGGCAATTCTTACAGGGATTGGGTATCGTCTGCCCGGCGCCTCTGCAGTAGTGGCATGTTGTTCTGACCGTGAAGAACCCCTGGTTTCGTGAGAGCTGTCCTGATCCACGGCAATGGCGGCAGGTTTCAGGATGAGATCCCGGTTCGCTGCGGGTTCCGTTGCATACGGAACAACCCTCTTTTTTTTCAAGGTTGATCTCTTTTTCGATACCAAAGGCTGCTTCCATAAAGCTTAAAGTCAGGTCATAACGAAGATCCGCGCCTCTGTGAGATCTGCTTTGTGAACGTCTTCCGTTTCCAAATCCAAAAAAACCTTCAAAAATATCACTGAAGCTGGAGAAAATATCCTCAAAACCGCCAAATCCTGAAAAACCGGAACCTTCAAGTCCCTGATGCCCGTACTGATCATAAATAGCCTTTTTTTGAGAATCATGAAGAACTTCATACGCTTCCGCAGCTTCCTTGAATTTTTCTTCCGACTCCTTATCTCCCGGATTTCTGTCAGGATGGTATTTTAATGCAAGTTTCCGATATACGGTTTTTAATTCTTCAGGAGTCGCATTCCGGTCAACGCCCAGAATTTCATAATAATCACGTTTATTTGCCATTATATTCCCGGATAAAAATCCGGCTTCATAAAAAGTCATTCTGCTGTGTTACGCTTCATCTTTCGTCATTGCAGCATACCAGAAAGTACGCACCCTTTGGGCCCCGCGTTTGCGGTATTCCTCAAGATTCGCTCGCCCTGCATAATTAACTTTTTATTTTGCCGTAAAAGATTAAAAAAAGTTTATTGAAAATTTTTGAAAATAATAATCTAAAGTAATGCCAAAATGAATGTTGTCAACTCACCACTACTTAATAATTAACACTCTGTTATCTTGAATAATTATTTTCATTATTTGTTAATAAAAGAAATACAATCATTCCAAGCAACATAACTCCCGCCCCTAAATAAAAAGCTTCACGAAGCCTGAACATATCCATTATCAAGCCCGCTGCTATGGAGCCTATCAGCATGCCGAAACTGTGAGCTGTCGTTATGAGCGCCATAACAGATCCCATGGCAGAGGTCTCTTTACCTTTATATACTGCAAGAGCCATGAGAGCAGGCATCGAAAATCCACCTCCTATACCAAAAAGAATACTTGAAAACAAAAGATCATTGAAACTTTCAGCTTTACCGAAAAAAAACATTGAAAAGACAATAACCAGCCCCCCGGTTGCTACAAGCATTCTCTTATTGAATTTATCGGCAACAATTCCCATTGGAGTATGCAGAATTCCGCTTATCAAGACGCCCAGCGTGACGAGAATTCCGGTTGAAAAGCTCGAAAGATGAAATTCAAGACTTGATAATACCGGCAGGAAAGACCAGATTATCCCGATAGCAGCCGTATAAACAAACCTGAAAATAAAAAGGCCTGCCAAAACTCTGTCATTAATAAGATGTTTCCATGCTATCAGCTTATTTGGAGATGAAACGGACCTTTCAGTACATGTAGGAGGAAGTAATATCTGGCTTGTTAAAAATGCTATGAAAGAGAGAAACGCCATGCAGACAAAGGCCGTATTAAGGCTGAAACTATCTTTAATGAGTCCGCCGATCAATGGGCCAAGGCTTAAACCAAAGAACATGGACATATTAAACATGCCCATGACTGCACCTTCTTTTCCTTTCGGTGTAATATCTCCCACATAAGCCTGGCTCACAGGCATTATCATTGCCGAGGCAATGCCCTGGATAAAGCGTATTATGATAAGCGAATCAACACTTGTTGAAAAGAGAAACGCTATAGATACAAGAGTATAGGCAATCAGGCCGGCCGAAATGAGGGGTTTTCGCCCCTTTTTATCTGACAGTCTGCCGAAATAAGGTAAAAAAAAGGTTCTTGATAGAGAAAAGGCTCCGAATATAAGCCCTATATATAATCCGCTTGCACCAAGATCATGCGCATAAACAGGCAACAATGGGACGACTATTCCAACGCCTGTAACTGCGGTAAATATTGATAAAAACAGCGCACCAAAGATTTTTTTGTCCAGCTTCTGCATATTATTATCAAAAATTTAGTTTTTCCTGTATGTTCCGGTAGAAATGTTTCGATACAAACAGGAAACATAAAAATAACAGATTTTTTCATCAAAACCGCGGATGGAAAGGTGATCGGCAGGATGAAACAAAGAGAAACATGAATTATAATCTTATGTCTATCGTCGGATATATTCCTTTCTGGATTCCCATCGGATAGGGCTGAATTATATTGTAGGCGATATTCTGGCCTTTTTGAGCGTGGCCCTTTAATTTTGTTCCGTCAAAAAAGGCGCCGTTTGCTTCGAGAATATGTTTTATACGGTCTCTGAAAGCCTTCACAAAAACTGATCCGCTCCCCTGAAACCGCATAATTCCAATTTTGATTTCACCATCAACCGCCGAAAGTTTATCAAGAGCAATACTGTGTTGTTTGAGGTCCGCCTGACTGGTTATATAACCCCATACTAAATGGCCTGAAGGAATATTCACAGGTTCATTTAGATCAATTATCGTATGCGGCATGATTATCGAGTCTTTTCCTATGTTGAGCATGCATTCCGGTGTTCCATGCAAAAACGAATTGAAACCTACAAACGTCTTTTCACCAAGGTTTGCATTTATGATCTTTGCGCCGTGCGCAGTTACATTTAATCCGTCAAGCTTTGAATTTATGATATAGCAGTTTTCCTGTGCGTTTGAGCCTTTTCCAAGCAAAGCGTTTTCAAGATATGCTCTCTGGGCGACGAGAACGTTTTCACTGACCCGGCTTTTTCCTTTCCAGACCGAATAACGGTTTATGGAAGCTCCATAAGGAACGCTCATGGGTGACTTGAGGTGAACGACATCAAATACTTTTTGAAAATCCTGTTTCCGGTTTTCGACAAAATCCATGAAAATGCCGCGAGGTCCTTTTCCCGGCATAAACCAGATATACCTGTTTAAAACGCTTTCAGGAAAGCGGTAGCTGAAGTCGAAAGCCTCGGCTTTTTTTATCAGAATACTTCCGGGTTCGACCCATTGATGGATCATTTCTCCGACCTGGACATAAGCAAAGCGTCCAATCACGCAATCATGAAGAGTTGTAAGATCAACGGTTGAAAATGGACCCAAAAAGCATCCTTCTACCGGTGCCCCGTGAATGTTGGCGTAAGGCGTTGATGCCGTATTTTTGATGGCGAATTCTTCCAGATTTTCCGGGTCATGAGAATAACTGTGCACAAGGGTTTTAATGAGAAAACTGTCTGAAATTGAAATTCTTTCGTCATGATCAAGAGCTATATCGGCTCCCTGGAAATGGAAAATATCTCCCTTTGTCTTTAACTCATCGCCTCTTATATCGCTTTTGTACAGTACGGAATTATCTATCGAACATTTTCCGAGAAAATAACTTCCGGCAAGATTCGAATTGCTGAAATGGAAATAAAGTGGATGATGAGAGGTTATGCCGTAGAAAGCATAAAATTTGATAAGCTTGTTCATCGGCACTATCTCGCGGATATACGGCTCTACATCAAAAGATCCGTGCTCTCTGAGATTAATATTAACCCTGTAAATTATTCTTTCTATAAGTTTTTCAAGTTGTTTCATGCAGTCCTTCTTAAAAGCTTTATTATAGTGATTTGCGCCGGTTTAATGGGCCAGAAGAACCGGCATTCCCATTAGCGGCCACAAAACAAGTATTGCAAAACCAAGTACCACCAGAAGAATAATGCTCGCAGGGATGCCCGCCATGAAAAATTCACCGCTTGTAAACTGTTTTGAATTGTAGGCAATCGCGTTAGGCGCCGCTCCTACAAGAAGCATAAACGGCATGCCTGCCGTGACAAGGGAGACAAACAAGATTACCTCGGGAGCAATATTGAGATACGGCGCGACCACAAGGGCCACGGGCAAAGATATGGCGATAGCCGCTACGTTCATTATAAAATTTGTCATGACCAGTACGAAAACAGCTATGCTCATTACGAAAACAAACCAGTGTGAATCTTTGAAAAAACCGAGCCAGTTGATTGCCAACCACTGAGCGGCGCCAGTCTGCCAGAGGCAGAAACCTATGCTCATGGCGCCCGCAAAAAGAAGTATTATATTCCAGGGAAGCTCTTCAAGATCATTGATATCGAGGATGCCCGATATGAAAAAAAGAATCGTTGAAACGAGAATAACGGCTGACTTGTTAAAAGGCTTCAAAGCCGGAACGAATGACTGCAGGGACATGAAGACAATTGCGCAAAAAACCAGAACAGCTCCGATTATTTCATTCTTTTTGAGGGCGCCCATCTCGGAATTAAGTTGTCTGGCCTTTTCCTTTAACCCGGGGATTACCGCTTTTTCAGGCTTGAAAAAAACCATCAAAAACCCCCATATGATAAAGACCATGATCCAACCGACCGGGGCAAGGTAGTAGCTCAGTTCGAAAAAGGATATCTCCTTTCCCGTGATTTCCTTGTAAAATCCAAGCGCAACTATGCCGCGCGCGGCGCCCAGAAGGGTTATAATGCTTCCCGCGCCTGCCACAAAGGCCATGCCTATGAACAAGCCCTTCCCGAATTTGGTCGGCTTGTTGTCATCGCTGTAAAGAGAATATATCGCAAGAAGGAGAGGATATATGGTCGCTGCAACGGCGGTGTGAGCCATTACATGCGTCAGCAATGCGGTTACTATAAGGCATCCGAGATAAATCATTCGGGTTTTTTCGCCGACAATCATAAGCATTTTATAAGCAAGACGCTTCGTGAGCCCTGTTTTTGTAAATACCATGCCTATAACCAGTGAGGCGAATATGAAAAGAACCGAAGGATCCATGAAATCCTTGAAAGCGTCGGCTGCAGGGCGTATGAAAAAGAGAGCCTGAAGCACTCCGATTGTAAGTCCGGTTATGCCTATCGGAAGAACTTCAAAAACCCACCATGTTCCCGCGAGAAGAAAGACGGCCAGAGCTCCCTTGGCTTCCTTGGTAAGCGGAAAATGCTTTCCGGACGGATCGATGGCATCCGCCCAGGGCGGGGAATAATAAACAATCAGGAAAAGTACAACACCAATAACAAGGAAGATATATTGCTTCCAGTCAAATTTTGAGTCAAGAGGGTTGATGTCAATATTGTTTTGCATGAAATAAATTCCTTACCGTGAGAAATATCTAATTTTTATAAACCGCAAAGTTTAATAGTTTCAGAAACCTTATGAAACAGATCAACCAGTCTTAATATTCCTGTAATTTCATCTCCCTTTTTCACAAGAAGGGACTGATGATTTCCCATAACGAGCAGGTGTATTGCTTCATCAAGGCTGCTCTCTTCGGATATATATTCGCCCTCGGTAGGAGTGACCATAAAAGAGCTTGCTTTGAGTTTGCCTGCTTTTTTGCATATATCATTAAGCGGCTTTTCCCATAGCTGGTATTGATTAACAAGTGACTTTAAAAACGTGGCAGTGTAACCGAAACGGGATAGAGATCCGGAATCGATAATTTTTCCATATTTAGGTTCCAGGGCTCGTAAAATATCAATCTGACCGATTTTCCCGACAATTTTATTTTCCCTGTTAAAGACAAGGATTGCTTTATGTGAATACGGGGATTTTACGTGTTTTGCCTGGGCTTCTTCAAGCGCAATGATTGCCTCAAACAAAGTGGCGTCTTCCGGAACTGTTGCGTATTCAGCTAAAGGAACCATTATTTCCTTAACTGATATCGATTTCATATAATTCTCCTTAAACATACTAAATTCTATAAAAATTGGCAGGTTAAGTGATAAATCAGTATTTTACCAGCCGCGTTTTTCGATTATTTTATTTATTTCAGCCTTACGGATCCGATCATCATGCTCGGCCTTTAAATTGTAAGCCTTTGCAATTTTGCCGACGAGATCGTTCGTATCGGTCGGTTTCATAAGATAATCATAGGCTCCGGCTTTCATTCCATCAATTGCCGTTTCAACCGTAGCATGTCCTGTAAGCATTATTACATTAACAAGGGGTTTTATACTTTTTATCTCTCTCAAGGTTTCGATTCCGTTCATTCCCGGCATAAGCACATCCAATACAACAACGTCGAAATCCTGTTCTTTAATTTTTGAAACTGCCTCATAGCCGTCAAAAGCCGTTTCAACTTTAAAATCCCTGACTTTAAGACGCTCTGCCAGAGTTTCAATAAATTCTTTCTCATCATCAACCAGCAGGACTTTTATTTTCATTGATTGCACTCCTTAATAAGTTTCCGGATCTCCCTGACTGTATATTTATCTCTCTTCTGTCCCGGATTTATGCGCGTTTATTATCTGCCTTGCAAGTTCGTCTATCTGGACCGGTTTCTGAAGATAACCGAAAGCGCCCAGAGATAAAGCTTCTTTTCTGTCTTTTTCAGATCCGTGTCCGGTAAGGATTATAATCTGGACTTGCGGATATGCTTTTTTTACCCTCCTGAGAACTTCCATACCGTCAATGCCCGGCATCTTAAGGTCAAGAACCATGACATCGGGAATCTGGTCATCAACAATCTGCAAAGCCTGCTCGCCGGTAAAAGCGACCGATGAACTGAAATCCCGCATCTGAATTCGCTCAGACAGAGTTGTTACAAACTCCTCTTCATCATCAACCAGCATGACCTTGATTTTATCCATTTTATAATCATTCCCTGTTGATGTAAGCAATAAACGAGCAGAATCTATTTAAAAACAGCCAAAGAGTCAATATAAAACAGGAGACTGTGTTTCAAATCGAATAGGTATTTCATAACCCGCAGATGTTAACCGGCAGAACTGAGCGAAAAAAGTTTGGAAGAAAAGGAACTCAAGCCGCCTGTTTTCATGCAGTATGATTCATTAATATTCTTGACAATTTAGCATGTTATGCTATTCAAACCACATTCAAGTCTGTTAAAATCCTAATTCTCGTTTTCTTTTCTTTTTATGGGAGATTTATGACCGGATGAAAAACGGTCCCGCAAGCCTGAGTTTGTCATCCATAAGAGATAACCGCAAACGCGGTTCAGCAGGTCAGTTCCTTACCGATAACATAACGCCGCAGGCCAATTTATCATTTGTTTCGGCTTACTTCACCATTTATGCCTATTATCAACTGAAGAATCAGCTTGACAGCATAGATCATCTTAGATTCCTTTTCGGGGAGCCCGCGTTCATCAAAGCCATAGACCCGGCTAAAACAAACAGACGTGATTTCGAAATAGCGGATGATAAAATAGCAATTCCAATTGAAAGCCGCCTGACGCAGAAATCGGTTGCAGCCGACTGCTCAAAATGGCTTGAGCAGAAAGCTGAAATCAGGTCTATGGTTAAGCCGAAATTCCTGCACGGCAAGATGTATCACATAACCCAGGAGAGCGGCATTGAGAAAGCTCTTGTCGGGAGTTCAAATTTTACGGTAAACGGGCTCGGGCTTGGTGGAAACAACAACATCGAATTAAATCTTATTGTGGATAATGACCGTGACCGGTTCGACCTGAAAGCGTGGTTTGATGAATTATGGGCGGACGATACCGGTCTGGTGGAAGATGTTAAAGAGCAGGTCTTAAGATACCTTGCTCAGTTTTATGTCGAGAATGAACCTGAATTCATCTACTTCAAAACACTCTTTTCAATATTCGAAAAATATCTTGATGATCAGGAAAAAGGCGGCCTGCTTAATGAGAGAACCGGTTTTTTTGAAAGCGAAATCTGGAATATGCTTTACGACTTTCAAAAAGACGGTGTTAAAGGCGCAATAAATAAAATACTGAAACATAACGGATGCATTATTGCAGACAGCGTCGGGTTGGGGAAGACATTCGAAGCGCTGGCGATAATCCGTTATTTCGAGCTGCTCAATTCCCGCGTTCTGGTGCTTTGTCCTAAAAAACTATCAAGCAACTGGACGGTTTATCAGTCGGTTATGGGAAATGCCTTAAACCCGTTTTTGAAAGACAAATTCAATTACACGGTTCTTTATCATACAGACCTTTGCAGGAAAACCGGCAAATCAGATGCAAACGGAATCGATCTTGGGAATTTCAACTGGGGCGCTTATGATCTTGTGGTGATAGACGAAAGCCATAACTTCCGCGGAAACCCGATGGATAAAACCACTGATGACGGCACCGTCAAAATGAACCGCGCCAAATGGCTGATGGAAAAAATCATAAAATCAGGTGTTAAAACAAGAGTCCTGATGCTTTCCGCGACTCCCGTAAACAATAACCTCCGGGATCTTCGTAACCAGATACATCTTATTACCGAAGGCAGAGATGACGCGCTATTTGAGAGTACGCAAATCAAAGACATAGCCCAGTCGCTTAAAAACGCCCAGACACAGTTCACAGTCTGGGCTGATCCGAAGAAAAATCGTGACCGGACAGTCAAACAGCTTCTGGAAAAACTTGACTCAGCCTTCTTCAAAATGCTGGATGAACTGACGATTGCCCGAAGCCGAAGGCATATAAAAAGCTTTTACAGAATAGAATCCGTCGGTAAATTCCCCGAAAGATTGAAGCCGCAATCCATCTATCCGAATATCGATGTAAAAGACCGTTTCTTCACTTATGACAGGCTTAACAAAATAATCCTGAAATACAAGCTCTCTGTATTCAATCCTTCGGCTTATGTAAAAGATGAAATGATGCAGGCATACGAAGAGAAGGCTAAAACACAGGGTCTGCCCTTCAAGCAAATCGTTCGCGAGCACTACCTCATCGGCATGATGAAGATAAATTTTTTAAAGCGGCTTGAAAGTTCAATCGAATCGTTTGAAATCTCTATGGACAGAACAATACAGAAAATCGAGAAGCTGGAAGCTCGTATAAATAAATTCCTGAAATTACAAAATGCAACTCTGGAGAAAACGCTGGAAGCATTGGAGCCTGATGAAGATGAAATTGAGGAAAATGGCGATGATCAGGATCAATGGCAGGTCGGCAAGAAACTTGAATTCGATATGGCGGATCTTCGCCTTCAGGATTGGCTTAATGATCTTGGAAAAGACAGAGAAGCCTTAAATGAGATTTATAATGCGGCGGTTGCCGTAACACCTGACAGGGATGCAAAACTCAAAGATCTTCAAAAACTGATAGAGAATAAAATCAACCAGCCACTCAATGGCAGCAACAAAAAAATAATCGTTTTTACCGCTTTTGCAGATACAGCCTTATATCTTTACAACTGTTTGAAAGATTGGGCACAAAATGAGCTTGAATTGAAAATTGCGCTTGTAGCCGGAAGCTTCAC
>CAYODW010000087.1:0-9972 GCA_964402865.1 uncultured Desulfonema sp.
TACCCCTGATCGGGCCCGGTGAAGAAGAGGATTAATCTTATTCGTTTGAATCTGAAGCAAAACAATGTGTTTTTTCAACTGCCGGAGACAAATATACCGCAACATCCATTATAAGCAATATTATATAACATCGAACGAATTAATATGATTGGGTTATATGTAAGCAAGTACAATTTTTGAAAGATCAGCGCTCTATCCGCATAACAATCGGCAGATGTTTCCGGAAATCCATTATCTTTCCCGGTAAAATAAATAAGGACTGAACCTTATGGTTCAATCCTTATTTTAATTTGATATTAAGGATCAAATTAAGAATTATCGGAGGTTAACAGCAGCATGTTTCAACATAGCAGCCGCAGGGGTCGACACTGCAGCCACAGGAATCAACTTCGCAACAGCAGCTCATGTCTCTTTCCGAATTTTCTACTTCCACCTCGCTTCTTTCATCTCTTTTAATGTTATTATTCTCGATTGTCATAATATCACCTCCATATGCCATAAAACAGCATGCATTTGAATACATCCCGGAATCTCTTCAGCTTATATCTCTTGATCAGCGAATCATTCATAACCACGATTATGATTCCGGCTTGATTTAAGATTAATACACATTTGTTATATGTCAATATAATGAGCAAACCGGTCTGATATTTAATTTCAGATATCAGAGCTCGGTGGCCGGTAGATAGAAATCAGAGGAAGTTAAATAATAAGAACTTGCTTTTTACGGCATCGCAATCCAATGTGGAATATCATCCCATATAATTTCCCCAAGCGCCCGCAGCGAAGAAAGGAAAGAGGCTGCCGGTTACCGAAAATCCGCCATACCGCTCGGCGGATCTGCGACTTTGAGCCGAAATCGGTAATTAGATTGGTAATAGTGGCTTTTGTGGAAGGTTTTACGAAGGCAGGTTTAAATAACATGAGCGTTCTTTGATCAGCTCGATATCTCCCGAAACTTCAAATGTGTGGAGCAACCCCCAATTTGCCCCCCGAAGGCTTATTTAATCCGATAATTTTTCCGTGTCAGTCATTCTTTTGAACCGAAATCAGACTCTCTGATTAAAATATTATGCCAATAATTCAAATTAGTTAAAGCTATACTTATATTTTGATAAACGTCCCCTACTCCAACAATCCAGGGCCTCTTACTGAACTTTAGAGTCTGGATAAGGGATGATTGGCGGCGCTGTATAACAACTCAGAGCATGCCGGATAATGACAAAGATCAGATGGATGAAGTTCGTAACAGTAAGAGAATTTGCCGAAAAAGATGTTGAAAACCAATAGGAGAAGTTTGCTCTTAAAAAGGCTCACGAAACACGCTCTTGTGGATATCTATTAAATTTTGAAGCCTTTTTAAGCTAAGTGAAGTTGTTCGGATTTTTCGCATTTTAACCGGATTTTGTCAAAGAATATCTGACAAACAGAATTTCTCCATAAACCCCATTGTGATCCCGGCAAGGCGCTCATCAAGAAAATCATAACCTTGTTTGCAACCGATTCAGAAATACCGCCTTAAAACGCCTGGGCTATGCCTCCTGTAATACAGGCCGTCGTATCTGTATCCCCGCCAAGTGATATCGACGTTCCGACGGCATCCTCAAAATCCACCGAATCGATGAAGGCGCGAATCGCCTGCTATAGCGTCTATCATCGCATACTTTTTTCCCTGACCTGTTACCCGTTTATCTTCGTCATTGATATTTTTTTAATTGATATTACACTTATTTTGCTGATAGATAAAGACTCGGATATATGCTTGCACAACATAATTTTTAGCAAAAAAACTTAAAAAAAATGAAAACCATAACCCTTCTTTATATTGTAAACGCTCTTCTTCTTTTGCTCCACGAAATCGAATCCGCTTACGAAAGGGAATGGGAAATACTGAGGCTTCCGGGCGGAATAACCGGATTTCTGCTCATTCACGTGCCGATAATTTTTTTTATTTTTTACGGTCTGATACAAATCGAAAAGGAATCCCTTGCCGGATTGATATTCGGCATGGTTCTCGGAATAGGAGGAGTGATTCCGGCGGTTGTGCACAAAATATTTTTCAGGGCTCCCGGCAGGTTCGGTCTGGTAGTATCAGACGTCATAATATACCTGAATCTTTTGTCCGGAACAGGCCTGTTCTTTTTATCCGTCCGGATTATCTCCTGAACAGACTTCAATAAGGATAAACTAAAAAACAAACAGAGGGCGTTATGACAAGATCAGAAAAAGCGGTATCGTGTTTTAACAGCGGATTCAACTGTGCGCAGGCGGTTTTCGCGGCATTCTCGCCCGAGCTTGGAGTTCCCGAAAAAACGGCGTTCAAAATTGCGTGCCCCTTCGGAGCCGGGATGGGCAAAATGCAGGAGACGTGCGGCGCGGTTACAGGCGCTTTCATGGCAATCGGATTAAAGCACGGTAAAGGCGCCTCTGAAGAGGAGCATCTGAAACTGCTCTCATACGATCTCGTCAATAAATTTTCGAAGATGTTCAAGGAGCGGAACAAGACGATAAATTGCAGGGAACTTATAGGAATCGATATATCCGCGAAGGAAGGTTATGAACAAGCCCGCGACATGGGTTTGTTTACGTCTCTTTGCGCCAAATACGTGAAGGACGCCGTTGAAATAACAGAAACGATCTTGTGAAAGGCTACCTTGGGCAATATAGGGGATGCTCATCAATATATAAATACAACCTGAACAAATTGAAATGGTAGTATAATATTTCAATCATTGATCGCGATTAAAGAGCATTATCCGCAAATGCCTGCAAAGGGAATATCAAATCCGTAAATGTAATATATACTCAACAGTCCGTATTTATTTCGCATTTTAACCGGATTTTATCAAAGTGTATTTGAAATAGGCCGGACAGATTTACAGATCCTACTCCTGCAATACCCGCCTAAAAACATTCTCCTACAGATACCAATATGTGGATGTCTGGAAAGCCAGCTTGCGATTTTTATCATATTATAGAGTTATTCCCACATTAAGGTGATATTCCTACTTGAAACCTTTCCGCTGCCATTTTGCATCTATGCCCTTTCCAAGCATCTCTAGTTTATTGTGCTCCCGCCGGCAATTCATGATTATCCGGATAAAGTCGCGGCTTACATTGGGACAAAGCCGTTCCACATCAGCGATGCAAAAGGGCAGATATGTTGCCAAGAGCATATTCCACTATTTCCTTTTTTGAGCCTCATTGAGGCCTCTGTCTTTCGGCCCGATCCCCGAATTCACGGCGTGCTTTACGCCAGAATGAAAGTAAGTATGTAAATCTTTGAAAAGAATTTTGACAGGATTAAAACACTTCTGGATGCACAGGATAGATACAATGAAGAATTGATTTTCCTCTCTAATCCGGCAGCATGTCATAAAAATAGAGCATTGAATCTGACCGGGTAATAATACCTATAATACGGCCATCTTCAACGACCGGCAAACGCCCTATGTCATGCTTTACCATTATACGCGCTGCCTGAATCGGGCTCTTCCCGGGCTCGATTGTCATGACATTCGTGTTCATGAATGCCTTTACAGGGGATTTCAACTGGGATTCTCTCTTTATTTTTTTAAAATCTCTCCTGGAAATTATACCTACAAGCTTTTCTCCTTCGACAACGGGAAGACCTGTACAGCCTTTTTCCTTAAGTATTGAAGCAACTTTTTCCATTTTCGTATCCGATTCAACGGTAAACACCGGAAAAGACATTATGTCGCTTATCTGCACGGATGCCTGCTGATTCCCTTCTATAAGTTCTCTTATCCATTCCTCAACCGCTTCAGGATTAACCGATTTAAGCATCGCGGAAGAAGCGCCCGGATGCCCTCCCCCGCCCATGCTGCGCATGATTGAGCCCACGTCAATGCCTTCCGCATTGCTGCGCGCAATAACCATGCACTTGTCTTTATCTTTGCTTGTAAAGATTCCGAATGCCGCATCCACATTCAGTATTTCCCTGTACATTCCGACAACAACCGCGAGACTGTTGACATGGCCGTCTATTTCCAGCCTGTTGATGCTCACGCTATAGCCGTTAATTTTTGATCTATCTGCGTTCTGAAGCATCTGAAAAAGTATGTTTTTCTGTTTTTCACCGTATGCCTGGCGCAGAAAATTGCCGATAACATTAATGTCCGCCTTGTTTTCAAGAAGGAAGCCCGCCGCATAAGCATCCTCTGCAGTTGATGACGGAAAAGTGAGATTTCCCGTATCCTCATAAAGCCCGGTCAGAAAAAGGGTGGCCTGTATTGGAGTAATATATTTTTTTTCTTTTTTCAGACTTCGCACCATGAGGGTTATATTCGCACCTGTTTCTTCCTGACAATTCCATGTCGCTTTTATATCCCCTGAACCTTTATGGTGATCCCAGACAATAATCTCAAGATCATCTCTTTTTGAAAGTGCGCTCATACGGTCAAGGCGACCCCAGTTGTTCGTATCAACAACAACAAGACTCGTTACTTCGGCCAGATCAATCTCTTCCGGGGAACGCAGATCCAGGACATCCTTATGTATTGAAATAAAAGCCCTGACATTCGGATTTACTGTTTTAGGGAGAACGCAAACTGCTCCGGGATATAAAACCGTCGCCGCAACCATGGATGCGAGTGCATCAAAGTCTGTGTTTTTGTGAGTTATGATAATGCGCATAATAAATGACACCTTTTGAGTTTATTGATTTTGCAGGGATATTATGACACTGAATCATTCAAATCAACAAAATATGCGCTTGCAAATAACACTATTTCCAGTACTATTAAAATCATTCTTTAAACGGAGAAAAATAATATGAATAAATCTATAATTTCAGTTCTGGGACAGGACAGGCCGGGAATCATAGCTGCTGTAACAGCCACGCTGTTTAAACTAGACTGCAATATTGAAAATATTAACCAGACAATCCTCCAGTCAGAATTCTCGGGAATATTTATTGTTTCGATACCTTCGGATTTATCCAACGACGAATTAAGCTCACAATTAACAAGCGCTCTTGCTCATCTTAACCTTAAAGTGTATGTGAAATCCATCGAACATAAAGAAGAAGGTTTTGACGCGGCCGGGTGCGAGCCTTTTATAATAACCACTATCGGGCCTGACAGAAAAGGGCTTGTTGCGGGAATAACCGAAATAATCGCGAAACACGGCGTAAATGTTACCAATCTTAAAGCCATATTTAAAGGCGGTGATAATCCCGCCGATAACATAATGATTTATGAAGTCGACATCCCGAATGAAATAGATCAGCAGATACTCAGGACAGAGCTGACTAAGAGGGCTTCAGAACTCGGACTTGACATAAGCATCCAGCACAGGAATATTTTTATGTCGATAAACAGAATTTAATACTGACGGCTTATTGAAAAGTTCAGGAATCATAAAGAGTCTTTTATTCAATGAAGATTCAAGGGGTCAGGAATTCCAGGGTGGAAGAACAAAAAGTATAAAATAAGAAAGGCGATTCAATGCTCAGCGAAAAAGAAATCATATCAACACTTGAGATGCTCAAGAATGAACATCTCGATGTCAGAACCGTAACCCTTGGAATAAATCTTTTCGACTGCGTCAGCCATGATCTGAACACGCTGAAAAAAAACATACACAATAAAATATTAAATATTGCTGGAAATCTCGTTAATGTCTGTGACAGAATTGGTGAAAAATACGGCATCCCGGTTGTTAACAAGAGAATTGCAGTAAGTCCTGCTGCCGTTTTCGGGGCGCCCTTTTCAGCTTCTCAGTTTGTTGAAATTGCCAAAACTCTGAATCTTGCGGCAACAGAAGCAAATGTCGACTTCATAGGAGGGTTTACAGCGCTTGTCGAAAAAGGAATATCAAAAGGTGACAGGGCGCTGATTGAAGCCATTCCGGAAGCTCTTGCAGAAACTGACCGCGTATGTTCTTCCATTAATGTCGCTTCATCACGTGCCGGAATTAACATGGATGCGGTGCTGATAATGGGAAAAACCATTAAAAAAGCGGCCCGGCTTACCGCTGATAAAGACGGCCTCGCATGTGCCAAACTGTGCGTTTTTGCAAACATACCTCAGGACATTCCATTTATGGCAGGAGCATATCTTGGGATAGGAGAGGCCGAAGCGGTAATCAATGTGGGTGTAAGCGGTCCGGGTGTTGTTAAAAAAGCAATTGACAGGGCTATAGCCTCCGATCCCGGCATAGATCTTGGACGTATAGCGGAATTGATTAAACGGACTTCATATAAGGTAACACGTGTCGGAGAGTTAATAGGCAGGGAAGTTGCCGATCATCTTAAGATCCGTTTTGGAGTAGTTGACCTTTCACTTGCTCCGACTCCAAATGTGGGAGACAGCGTTGGAGAAATATTCCAGAGTCTCGGTCTTTTGAGCATAGGGGTACCCGGCTCAACCGCCGCATTGGCGCTTCTTAACAATGCCGTAAAAACCGGAGGAGCCTTTGCAAGCTCCCATGTAGGAGGTTTGAGCGGAGCATTCATCCCTGTTAGTGAAGATTTGAATATATCTGAATCTGCAAGGGCCGGTTATCTTTCTATTGAAAAGCTTGAAGCTTTGACAAGCGTATGTTCGGTAGGATTAGACATGGTGGCAATTCCAGGCAATACTTCTGAAGATACTATTGCCGCCATAATAGCAGATGAAATGGCAATAGGAGTTATAAACAAGAAGACGACAGCGGCAAGGCTCATCCCTGTGCCGGGTAAAAAAGCCGGTGAAAGCGCTTATTTCGGAGGTCTTTTGGGGAAGGCTACTATTATGCCTGTTAATAATGCCGGGGGCTCAAACAGATTCATCAGATTCGGAGGACTTATCCCGGCGCCCATCCAGAATCTTACAAACTGATGAGGATATTAAGAGAAATGATTCCAGGATTCAAGGGTTCAAGGGTTTGTTTTCACTCGAATCCTTGAACCCTCGAATCCTGGCAGGACCATCAGCTCTTTTGGAAATGATCCTTTCAAAATAATTATTTGATCGTCACAACAGGGCAGTGGGCTTCCAGAATAACGTACTGTGCGGTCGAGCCGAAAATAAGTTTTCCGACTTTTGATCTTCTTTTTACTCCTATGATGATTTCATCTATCTTCTTTTCCTTTGCAAAAGAGACCAGATCCTCTCCTGGACTTACTCCGCGAATCATAAGATGAGTTTTGCAGGATATTTTCTCCTTCTCAAAATATTGTTTTGCGTATTCAAGTCCCTTTTCCGCTGCTGATATATCCTGAATCTCATTTTCTGTTCCCTCTTCCAGCGAGGTCAACACTTCAACTTCTGCGCCAAAAGCTTTTGCATGTTTTACAGCAAGAGCTAAAGCGCTGCTAACAGCACCTAATTCATCGTATCCTACCAATATCTTCATGCCTATTTCCCTTTCATAAAATTATTTTAAAAAAATTAATCTTGATTGCTTAATTTTTAGATTCTTCCCCCTTTTTGTCGGGAGAAAGGAATCTTGGAGGTAACAGTAATTTTATTACAAAATATCTTAATCAAATTCAAGAGATAAGGTCGATATTATAAAACATATTATCAGTTAAGGCTTAATCGGAATTATTATTATGGTTTTTGCAGGAGGCATATCCATTACAACACATTATAATATTTACATATATTAGCTTTACTTGAATAATTTGAATATCTCTGTTTACTAAACAGTTTCTTTCCGGTATTATTAAAATATTAAAAGTCCTTAATACTATCTTTTCATCATACACATATTTTTATTAAGAGGTGATTTATGAAAGGGAAAGAAGAACATTATTTCACAGCGCTTTATGAAGTGGCAAAGGTTGTAAATGCTTCACTTTCACCTTCCCAGGTTCTTGAGAAGATCGTCTCCTGTGTGGCTGAAGCCATGAATGTCAAGGCTTGCTCACTAAGACTTCTTGAACACCGCCGTAAAAAATTGTTGATGGGCGCACAGTACGGACTTTCGGACGGTTATATACGCAAAGGTCCGGTGCTTGTAGAGGAAAGCGGTCTTGACAAGAAAGCACTCAAAGGTAATACAATCTGGCTTAAAAATGCACAGAAAGACAAGGACTTCCAGTACAACGAGAAAGCAAAAACGGAAGGGATCAAATCCGTGCTGGTTGTCCCGCTTATGGTGGAAAAAAAATCTATAGGGGTTTTAAGGGTTTACACCAAAGAAGAGAAGAAATTCGATGCCGGCGAAATAAAATTCCTTGAGGCTGCTGCGAATTTAAGCGCAATTGCTCTTGATAAAGCAAGGCTCCATCAGGCCCTTCGCAAGGATTATGATTTGCTTATCGCCCATAAATATCGTCTTGATGACAATTAAACAAAGAGGTGGTGAATTATGATTCGCATAGGTATAAACGGATTTGGGAGAATTGGTCGTCAGGTGCTGAAAGCTATTCTTGAAAGACATCCGAAAAAGCTTTCAGTTGTGGCAATTAACGATCTTTTTGATGTAGAAACCAATGCTCATCTTTTTAAATATGACTCAAATTACGGCCGCTTTTCAGGCAAAGTCAATGTCGCAAAAGAGAGCATAATCATCAATGGAAAGACCATAAAGAGTTTTTCCTTCCGTGATCCCTCTGAAATACCCTGGGATGAAGAAGGTGTTGATATAGTCATCGAAAGCACCGGCCTTTTCAAAACAGGACCCAAAGCGGCAGCTCACATTGAGGCGGGAGCTAAAAAAGTTATTATTTCAGCACCGGCAAAAGAAGAAGATCTTACCGTAGTAATGGGTGTAAACCATAAAGAATACCGCCCGAAAGACCACCACATTATTTCAAATGCATCATGTACAACGAACTGTCTTGCGCCTCCCGCTCTTGTAATACACAGAGCTTTTGGTATTGAAAAAGCTTTAATGACAACCGTCCATTCATATACTGCTGACCAGCGCCTGATGGATCTGGCTCACAAAGACCTGAGACGGGCGCGCGCAGCCGCTATGAATATCATTCCAACAACAACCGGTGCTGCAAAGGCGATCGCTCTTGTTATACCTGAACTCGCGGGACGCTTTGACGGTTACTCCCTGAGAGTACCAACACCGACTGTCTCTGTTGTTGACTTTGTAGCGATCCTGCAGAAAAAAACCGAAACCGATATCTTAAGGGAGGAGTTGAGAAAAGCAGCCGATGCGGATCTTAATGGAATCATGGCTTGCGAGGATGAGCCTCTTGTATCAATAGACTTTAAAGGCGATTCCAACTCGTCGATAGTGGACATGGAATTTACTCAGATACTCGGCGGGAATATGGCAAAGGTTGTGACCTGGTACGACAATGAATGGGGCTACTCCTGCAGGGTTGCGGACCTCGCAGCTTACATGGCCGAAAAAGGTCTTTAGATAAATTGAACGACAAAAACAGCTTTATTGTCGGAATAATCTCAGATACTCATGGCCGGCTTTCTGATTTTGCTTTAACTGCTCTTGCAGGCTCAAAACTGATTATACATGCCGGGGATATAGGAGAACCGGCAATTCTTGATAAATTGAAAACAATAGCTCCGGTTTTCCCTGTAAAGGGAAACATGGACAAGGGGGCTTGGGCGCATAAAATACCCGATTCAGAAATAGTTAATGAGGGCGCTGTTTTCCTTTATATTCTGCATGATGTTTCAAGGATTGACCTTGACCCTGCTGTTTCCGGATTCAGCGCTGTAATTTTCGGGCATACGCACAGACCATCTATCGAAAGAAAAAACGGGGTTTTTTTTATCAACCCGGGGAGCGCCACCAACCCGAGAAGCAATTATTCCCCGTCAGTTGTTCTTCTTAAAGTAACAGGTAAGATTCTTGAGCCTCAACTGGTGACTCTTTGATACTGACGGCTTCGTAAAAAGTCATTCTGCTGTGTTGCACTTCATCTTTCGTCATTGCAGCGTACGAAAAGTACGCTTCATTCCTCAAGATTCGTGCGCTTTGCATAATGAGCTTTTTACTTTGCCGTCTGGAATTCGACTTCGTACAAGTCCATTAAATACCGGA
>CAYODW010000088.1:0-9817 GCA_964402865.1 uncultured Desulfonema sp.
ACTGTTGGTGCAGGAGTTGTAAGCGAAATAATCGGATAAAAAGAAAGATAACCTATGATAATGAACACCAAAATAAGAATCAAGCTTAAGGCTTATGATCATAAATTACTGGATCAGTCGGCATCAGATATAGTTGATACCGCAAATAAGACCGGCGCAAAAGTTATTGGGCCTATTCCGCTGCCGACAATAAAAAATAAATATTGTGTTCTGCGGTCTCCCCATATTGACAAAAAGTCAAGGGAGCAGTTTGAAATGAGAACACATAAAAGACTTCTCGATATAATTGAGCCCACGCAGCAGACTGTTGATGCCCTGATGAAACTGGATCTTTCTCCAGGAGTAGATGTCGAGATAAAACTGTAGCATAGGGAATGGTAAGAGCCATGAGTAGAGGATTGATAGGTAAAAAACTGGGGATGACGGTTGTCTTCACCTCGGATGGGAAATATGTTCCTGTAACAGTTCTAAAGATTGGGCCTTGCGTTGTAACCCAGATAAAAACGGATCAAACGGATGGATACAATGCTCTTCAGCTCGGTTTCGGAGAAAAAAAGAAATCACGTATGAAGAAGCCGGTTGAGGGTCACCTGAAGAAATCAGAACTTGAATCGTGCGAATGTCTGCGTGAGTTCTCATCCGGAAACCCCGGGGATTATAAGCTTGGCCAGATAATAAATGTTGAAATATTCAATGTCGGAGACCGCGTTGATGTTGTCGGCACCACAAAGGGCAGGGGATTTGCGGGTGTGATAAAACGCCACGGATTCAGCGGCGGAAGAAAAACCCATGGGAGTCACAGCCACAGAATTCCTGGTTCAATAGGTGCAAGTGCGTGGCCTTCAAGGGTTATGAAAGGGAAAAAACTACCCGGTCACTACGGTTTTGAAAGACAGACCATAAGAAATCTGGAGATAATTGATATAAGGCATCAGGATAATCTGGTTCTTGTAAAGGGAGCGGTTCCCGGTCCAAAGTCAAGCCTGATTTACCTGTGCAAGCCCAAAGCAGCTAATTAAAAAGATGTTTTATAAGTACCCTGCTTAAAAAATGAGCCAACCAAAGTTAATATTTAGGACGAGATTATGTCAATAATTGATGTTTACAATACAAACGGAGATAAAGTTTCGCAGCTGGAGCTTGCGGACAGCATCTTCAATGTTCCTGTAAAACAAAGCGTGTTGCATGAAGTTGTTACCATGCAGCTGGCCTGCAGGCGGGCAGGAACCGCTTCTGTTAAACATCGCAGCGATGTTAAGGGGAGTACCAGAAAACTGTACAAACAGAAGGGAACAGGCAGGGCGCGCAGAGGAGATATCAAATCACCGTTGTTAAGAGGCGGCGGTTCCATTTTCGGACCCAACCCGAGATCTTATTCTTACAAAGTTCCGAAAAAAGTAAGAAAGCAGGCTCTTAAAATGGCGCTGACCTGTAAGATTCAGGAGAATAATCTTCTTGTACTTGACAAGCTTGCTCTTGAAGAACCGAAAACAAAGAATTTTGTGTCCGTTCTCGGCAATCTGCAGATCAAAAAAGCATTGATTGTTACTGAAGCTACAAATGAAAACCTTGAGCTTTCTTCGAGAAATGTTCCCGATATCAAGGTGATGAGATGCGAAGGCCTGAATGTTTATGATATCTTGAAATATGAGAAGCTGATTCTGCTTGAGCCTTCAATAAAGAGTATTGAAGGGAGGTTGCTGGTATGATCCGGTATGAAGTTATTAAAAGGCCTTTGATTACGGAAAAGAGCACAATACAGAAAGAATCTGCAAATCAGATAACTTTCGAAGTCGATCGCAAAGCCAACAGGGTTGAAATTAAAAAGGCGGTTGAGGGTATTTTCAAGGTGAAAGTTGCAAGTGTCAGAACATTACAGGTTATGGGAAAATTCAAACGCAGGGGCCGGATTCTTGGTAAGCGAAATGATTATAAGAAAGCTGTGGTAAGGCTCATGCCCGGTGAGCGCATTGAATTTTTTGAAGGAGTTTAGAGATTTAGGAGCTTAAAATGGCTGTAAAGAAAGTAAAACCTACATCTGCCGGAAGACGTTTTCAGGTTTATTCATCATTTGAGGAAGTTACCAGTTCAAAACCGGAAAAGAGCCTTATTAAGGCTTCCAGTAAAAGCGGAGGCCGTAATGTGCACGGACGCATTACAAGCAGGCATATAGGTGGCGGAAGTAAGAGGCACTACAGGATAATTGACTTTAAGCGGGATAAAAAAGGAATACCTGCAAGGGTTGCATCAATTGAGTATGATCCCAACAGAAGTGCAAGGATTGCGCTTCTTCATTATGTTGACGGGGAAAAAAGGTATATTCTTGCTCCTCTTAATCTTTCTGTGGACGATATGGTAATGTCGGGTCCGGAAGCCGATATAAAACCTGGAAATTCCTTGCCTTTGAGCAATATTCCCCTCGGTACGCACATACACAATATAGAGCTTAAAGTTGGAAAAGGCGGACAAATTGTAAGAAGCGCAGGCGCATTTGCCCAACTGATGGCAAAAGAGAACAAGTATGCGCTGATTAAGCTCCCGTCTGGTGAAGTTAGGATGGTTCTTCTCAACTGCTGCGCGACAATTGGGCAGATTGGCAATGTTGTTCATGAAAATATTGATCTCGGAAAAGCCGGACGGAATCGATGGCTTGGAAAAAGACCGAAAGTCAGGGGTGTTGCAATGAACCCGGTTGACCATCCGATGGGCGGTGGCGAAGGCCGGTCATCCGGCGGGCGGCATCCGTGCAGTCCATGGGGTGTCCCGTCAAAAGGTTATAAAACCAGAAAGAACAAAAGAACCAATTCATATATAGTTAAAAAGCGTACACAGAAATAAATTCAGACTTTATAGTTTAAGGATTTATAAAGTCGGTTTTTGTATTCAGGAGAATTTATGCCAAGGTCGTTAAAAAAAGGTCCATACATTGAACCGAAGTTAATGAAGAAAATGTCGGCTATTCAGGAAAGCCGGGGAGCCAGAGTCGTAAAAACGTGGTCAAGGCGTTCGACAATTATTCCTGAAATGGTAGGGACTACATTCGCAGTCCACAATGGGAAAAAATTTATTCCGGTTTTTGTTACCGAGAACATGGTCGGACATAAGCTGGGAGAATTCTCTCCAACGAGGACTTTTTACGGTCACGCAGGCGACAAGAAAACCAAACTGAAAAAGTAAGGATAAGAAAAGGGAATATTTGCTATGGAGGTTAGGGCTTTAGCAAGATATATACGCATTTCTCCTCAAAAGATCCAAAAACTCATAGGGGCTGTTAAGGGGAAAAAGGTTGAGAATGCTTTGAACGAGCTGAAATTCATGCCGTTAAAAGCGGCTGGAATAGTTGGAAAGGTCATAAGGTCGGCCGTTGCGAATGCGAATCAGAATCCTGATATAGATGTTGATTCTCTTGTAATCCGAAACATCGTCGCAAATCAAGGTCCTGTATTGAAGCGCTTTGCGGCAAGGGCACGCGGCAGGGGGACCCGTATATTGAAAAAGACTACACATATAACAGTCATTTTGGCTGACGGATCGGGGAAATAGGGAGGTAAAAGCTTGGGCCAGAAAGTAAATCCGATAGGATTGAGATTGGGTATAATTAAATCATGGGATTCAAAATGGTATGCCGGTAGGAATTATGCTGATTATATATTAGAGGATTACAATATCCGTAAGTACTTGAATAAGAAGCTCGGCCATGCGGGGATATCCAGGATTGAAATTGAAAGATCGTCCAAGCGAGTAAGACTCCGGATTTTCGCATCTAGACCCGGAATTATAATAGGCAAGAAAGGCTCTGAAATACTTATTCTGAAACAAGAGCTCGAGAAGCAGATATCTCATGAAGTCATGATTGATATTCAGGAAGTAAGGAAACCCGAGATAGATGCCAAGCTTATAGCGGAAAGTGTTGCCCAGCAGATCATCAAGAGAGTGGCCTTCCGGAGAGCTATGAAGCGTGGAGTTGCATCTGCTATGAGGTTCGGCGCAATGGGTGTGAAGATAATATGTTCCGGCCGTCTCGGCGGAGCGGAAATAGCAAGAACAGAATGGTATCGTGAAGGCCGCGTACCACTGCACACTTTGAGAGCGGATATAGATTATGGCGTTACCGAAGCTCTCACAACGTATGGCATTATAGGCATCAAGGTTTTTGTTTTTAAGGGAGAGATTCTTAAAAAGGATCGATTAGAAGCGGCTGTTAAATAGCCGGCGGGAGAGAAAAGTAAATGCTTAGTCCCAAAAAAGTTAAATATAGAAAACAGCAAAAGGGAAGAATGAAGGGTTTGGCCAGCCGGGGCTCAAGTCTGAACTTTGGTGAATATGGGTTGCAGGCTATCGAATGTGGCGCTGTCAACGCCAAGGAAATTGAGGCTGCCCGTATTGCCATGACCCGCCATGTAAAAAGAGGCGGTAAGCTGTGGATAAGAATTTTTCCGGATAAGCCGTTTACGAAAAAGCCCGCTGAAGTCAGAATGGGAAAAGGTAAAGGTGCGCCTGAAGGTTGGGTTGCGATAGTCCGTCCGGGTAAAATTCTCTATGAGATGGAAGGTGTCTCGAAAGAGCTTGCCAGGGAAGCTCTCAGGCTTGCGTCACACAAACTTTCAATTAAGACCAAATTTGTTGACAGGAGCAATATATAATATGAAAGCGAGTGAGATCAGAGAATTAAGCCAGGATGAGCGGCTGAGAAAGTTAAGTGAGTTGACTGAGGGTCTTTTTAATCTGCGTTTTCAGCACGGGGCCGGTCAGCTGGAAAGTCCCAAGAAGATAGAGCAGGCCAAACATGAGATTGCACGGTTAAAGACCATTATTCAAGAATTTAAACTCAAAAAAAATAAAGAATAATTGCTGCCATGAATAATATTGGAATGAAAAGACAAGTTGTTGGAACGGTTGTAAGCGACAAGATGGATAAAACTGTTGTTGTTCAGGTAGAAAGACTGGTCAAGCACAAGTTTTATCATAAATATATCAGAAGGCAGACGAAATTTTCTGCTCATGATGAAGAGAATTCTTGCAAGATCGGGGATAAGGTTTTGATCACGGAATCTAGGCCTCTCAGCAAGACAAAAAAATGGCGTGTCAGCAAGATAGTAGAGAAAGCTGTTTGATATTTAAAGGGAATTAAGAAAATGATTCAGGCAGAGACGAGATTGACGGTAGCAGATAATTCCGGAGCAAAAATTGTTTATTGTATCAAAGTACTTGGTGGTTCAAGAAGGCGTTATGCAAGTGTCGGCGATATTATTGTCGTTTCCGTAAAAGAAGCAATTCCTAACGCAAAGGTAAAAAAAGGCGAGGTGCTGAAAGCGGTTGTTGTCCGTACCAAAAAAGAAATAAGAAGAACTGACGGATCTTTTATAAGATTTGATGATAATTCTGCCGTTTTGATTACACCCAATAAAGAACCGATCGGAACAAGAATTTTCGGGCCCGTTGCGAGAGAACTCAGAGCGAAAAGATTTATGAAAATAATTTCACTGGCCCCGGAAGTATTATAGCTTAATCCCGATTTTGGAGAACTGGTTTATGATTGGAAATAAAATTCATATCAAGAAGAACGACAAGGTAAAAGTAATTACCGGCAAGGATAAGGGAAAAGTCGGCAAGGTTGTCAGGGTTGTTAGGAAAGACAATAAAATCCTTGTTGAAAATGTCAATATAGTTAAACGGCACACAAAACCTTCCGCCAAGAACAAGCAGGGCGGAATCGTTGCCGGTGAAGCTTCAATCCATGTGTCTAATGTTATGTTGATGTGTAACAAGTGCATCAAGCCTGTTCGTATTAAGATGCAGACACTGGATAATGGAAAAAGAGCTCGCGTCTGCCGAAAGTGCAGCGAAGTAATAGATAAATAGAATTAGATAGAGGCCCGGGGTTTTTGAAAGGAATATAATGGCACGGCTTAAATATTATTATGACAAAGAGGTTGTTCCAAGGCTGATAGACGCCTTTAAGTATAAAAATGCAATGCAGGTCCCGAAGCTTGATAAAATTGTTCTTAATATAGGTTTGGGAGAGGCGATTCATAATATCAAATTGCTTGATTCTGCCGTAGAAGAGCTGAAAATAGTAGCCGGGCAGAAGCCTGTTATTACAAGGTCAAAAAAATCCATCGCTGCTTTTAAGCTCAGGGTCGGCATGCCTATCGGTTGCATGGTTACTCTTCGTCATAAGCGAATGTACGACTTTTTCGATAAGCTTGTTAACATAGCGCTTCCCCGGGTAAGGGATTTCAGAGGCATTTCAGGAAAAGCTTTTGATGGGCATGGTAACTATACACTTGGAATAAAAGAACACATTATTTTCCCTGAGATTGATTACGATAAGATTGAAAAGATTAAAGGGTTGAATATATGCGTCGTAACTACAGCTAAAAACAATGAAGAGGGAAAAGAGCTTTTAAAGCTTCTTGGAATGCCGTTTAAGAACTAATCCGCCTGAGCGGATTGATGGAATAATTTATTCAAGACCCTATGTAATGAGTTCATAAGGAGGATGATTTGGCGAAGCTATCGCTTAGAAATAAGGCTTTAAGAAAACCCAAATTCAGTGTCAGGGCTTATAACAGATGCCCTATATGCGGCAGGCCCCGAGCATATATAAGAAAATTTGGAATATGCCGTATTTGTTTTAGAAATCTTGCATCATCCGGCAAACTTCCTGGAGTTATTAAATCCAGCTGGTAGCATATCGAATTTCATGCTCGCTTTATTTATTATAGTTTATAACTTATTTAAGAAGGTTATAACAGATCGGAGAGAAGAATGGCAATCAGTGATCCAATCGCGGATATGTTGACCCGGATAAGAAATGCCGGAAAGGCAAAATTCAACAGTGTTGATATTCCAGGGTCCAAATTAAAGATAGAACTGGCCAAGGTGTTGAAAAATGAAGGATATATAAAGAATTATAAATTCCTCAAAGACAACAAGCAGGGTGTTTTGAGAGTCTACCTTAAATACGGTCAGGGACATGCAAGCGCTATTTACGGTATCGAAAGAGCAAGCAAACCGGGGCGGAGACAATATGTTAAGAGTACAGACTTAAAACCGGTATATAACGGTATGGGCGTTGCTGTTTTGTCAACTTCAAAAGGCGTAATGACCGACAAGAGAGCTGTTAAGGAAAAATTGGGGGGAGAAGTCCTCTGCAAGATTTGGTAATGATATAGGAGTGATAGATGTCTCGAGTAGGAAAAAAACCGATTCAGATTCCAGATAAAACCAAGATATCGTATGACAACAGGCTAATAACCGTTAAGGGAGAAAAAGGCTCTCTCTCCGGCATGGTCCATCCGGCCGTAGAATTAAATATTAAAGACGGTGTTATAACTGTTTCAACGTTATCTGATGATATTTCCTCGAAAGCCTTGCAGGGACTGACTCGGAGCCTTGTCAACAATATGA
Source organism: uncultured Desulfonema sp. (assembly GCA_964402865.1). Taxonomy (GTDB): domain Bacteria; phylum Desulfobacterota; class Desulfobacteria; order Desulfobacterales; family RPRI01; genus RPRI01. The sequence goes on from CAYODW010000088.1 coordinate 7,414, forward strand.
TAACAGGAGTCAACAAGGGCTTTGAGCGTGTTCTTGAAATAAACGGTATCGGGTACAGGGCTGAGCTTAAAGGTAACAGCCTGGTGTTAAGTCTCGGTTTTTCGCACCCGGTAACTTATGCTCTTCCGGATGGCATTAATGCAACAGTTGAAAAAAATACTGTTATAAAACTTTCCGGAATTGATAAGGAGAAGCTCGGTCTGGCGGCTGCAACAATAAGGAGGTTAAAACCACCCGAACCTTACAAGGGAAAAGGAATAAAATATGCGGAAGAGCGGATACAGAAGAAGGCTGGAAAGACAGGCACAAAATAATTAGCGAATTATCAGTTACGATTTTGATGATTAAATAAATTGTGGTTTCGATCTCATAATCGTTGATTAAATAAGGAAAAAATATATGGGGTCAGTAAATATTAGAAGTCAGGCGCGATTGAAGAGAAAAGTAAGAATAAGAAAAAATCTTGTCGGCACAAAGGATCGTCCCAGATTATGTGTCTTCAGAAGTGCGAAACATATTTATGCCCAGGTAATTGATGATACAAACGGACATACGCTGGCCACAGCTTCAAGCACTGAAAAGGCAGTAAAGGATCAGATAGGTGAAGCTGCTAAGAAGAAAGCCGTTGCCGGCCTGGTGGGAAAAGTTCTGGCAGAGCGTGTAATTGAAAAAGGTTATAAGAAGGTCGTTTTTGACCGTAACGGGTTTTTGTATCACGGGCGTGTCAAGGCTGTGTCTGATGGCGCCCGTGAAGCAGGTTTGGATTTTTAGTCTTTTATTATCAGTTAAGGAGGCAGTCCCTTGTTCAAACAAGATGCAGGCGAAAATCAGTTAATAGATAAAGTGGTTCACATCAACCGGGTAGCGAAAGTAGTAAAAGGCGGGCGAAGGTTCAGTTTCAGCGCTATCGTTGTTGTAGGTGATGGCCTTGGGAGTGTCGGCTGCGGACTTGGGAAAGCCGGTGAAGTTCCGGAAGCTATCCGGAAAGGCGTGGATCAGGCAAAGAAGAATATGGTCAGCGTTCCTCTTGTAGATGGGACGATACCTTATGAGGTTATAGGAAAGTTTGGGGCGGGCCGTGTTTTGCTGAAGCCCGCATCAAAAGGAACCGGTCTTATTGCAGGTGGTGCAGTCCGGGCTGTTCTTGAAGCTGTCGGTGTTCAGAATATTCTTACTAAGTGCATGGGTTCTCATAATCCCCATAATGTTGTAAAAGCGACAATTACCGGGTTAAAGCAATTACAGAGCCGCGAGCAGGTGGCCGAAAGACGGGGTAAAACTCCTGAAGAACTGTAACGGGGAAAATAATCAATGTCTGGAATAGTGAAAGTCACACTTGTTAAAAGCATGATCGCAAGGCCTGAAAAACACAGGAAAGTTTTGCGCGGTATGGGCCTGACAAAGCTGAATAGAACAGTTGAGCTCAATGATACTCCTTCAATCAGAGGTATGATTAACAAAGTATCCCATCTGATTAAGGCTGAGGAGAAGATAGATGAAATTACATGAATTATCCCCGGCAAAGGGTTCTAAAACATCACGGAAACGCCTGGGACGTGGTCCTGGATCCGGTACCGGCAAGACCTCGGGGAAAGGTCATAAGGGGCAAAATGCTCGCTCAGGTGGAGGTGTCAGACCCGGATATGAAGGCGGGCAGATGCCTATTCAAAGACGCCTGCCCAAGGTCGGCTTTACCAATATATTTAAGAAAAGGATTGCCATTGTCAATATTCGTGATCTTTCTAAATTTGAAAGCGGCTCGGTTGTTGATGAAGCTGCTTTGATCCGTTCCGGGATCATCAAGGGAAAAAGAGACGGTATAAAACTGCTTTCCCAGGGAGATATAGCTTTTCCCCTGACATTAAAAGTTAACTGGGCCAGCAGGATTGCGAAGGAAAAAATAGAAAAAGCCGGCGGCATGGTAGAGGTTATATAATATGGTTGGAAGCGGCTTTCAGAATATATTCAAAATACCGGAGCTTAAAAAAAGAGTATTGATGACTCTGGCATTCCTTATAGTTTATCGTATAGGAGTGCATGTTCCGGTGCCCGGTATTGACAGTATTGCGCTGGCTTCATTTTTCGCCAAAGCCAAGGGAACACTCCTTGGCCTCTTTGATATGTTTTCAGGGGGCGCTTTTGAGAAATTATCAGTATTTGCTCTTGGTATAATGCCCTACATCAGCGCATCAATTATACTGCAGCTCTTAACTGTTGTTATTCCTCATCTTGAACGCCTGTCGAAGGAAGGCGAACAGGGACGGAAAAAAATTACTCAGTATACGCGTTACGGTACGGTTGTGTTGAGCATGATACAAGGATTTGGCATCAGTGTCGGGCTTGAAAGCATGACTTCACCGGGAGGCGCTCCTGTAGTCATATATCCCGGATGGGAATTCAGGCT
>CAYODW010000089.1:0-9451 GCA_964402865.1 uncultured Desulfonema sp.
AAAAAATCGTATAGAGTTTCCAAATTCTACTCCTTATTTCCTTCTATAAGTGATATGTCTAAACCCAGGCTTTGCAGCTCCTTTGTCATAACTTTGAAGGACTCGGGAATGCCGGGTTCAAGCATGTTTTGACCTTTCACTATCTTTTCGTACATTCTGGTCCTTCCCGCCATATCATCAGATTTGACAGTTAGGAATTCCTGCAATGCATTCGCCGCTCCGTAAGCTTCCATGGCCCATACCTCCATTTCTCCGAGGCGCTGGCCTCCAAACTGGGCTTTTCCTCCAAGCGGCTGTTGTGTCACAAGTGAATAAGGACCTATAGAACGCGCATGAATCTTATCGTCAACAAGGTGATGGAGTTTCAGCATATACATGGTTCCAACAGTAATCTTCCCCCTGAATTGATCGCCGGTTCTCCCGTCATACAAGGTTGCCTGACCCGATGGAGATAATCCTGCCTCTTCTAGAAGGGCTTTAATTTCGACTTCCTTCGCTCCGTCAAAAACCGGTGTAGCCATATGAACGCCTTTTTTATAATTGCCTGCAAACTCACAAATATCTTCATCGTTCATCTTTCCTATCATTCTGTTAACCGATGAGTCGGCAAATATTTTCTTTAACTTATCGCGAAGAGCCTTCATATTGTTCTCTTCGACCAGTTTGTTAAGCTGGTCCCCAAGCCCTTTCGCGGCACGTCCGAGATGTATTTCCAGAATCTGCCCGACATTCATTCGAGATGGCACGCCAAGCGGGTTCAAAACCATGTCTACAGGAGTTCCGTCTTCAAAATAAGGCATATCCTCCTGGGGAAGAATTCTTGAGACAACACCCTTGTTGCCATGGCGGCCTGCCATTTTATCCCCGACAGATAGCTTTCGTTTCATGGCAACATATACCTTCACCATCTTTATGACGCCCGGAGGAAGATCATCGCCCTTTTCAAACCTGCTTATATGTTTCTCAAAATTCTGCCTGCATACCTTGCTCTGATTTCTGAATTGTTCAAGAAGATCATGAAGCTGCTCGGTCACCTTGGGATCTTTCAGTACTACTCCTTCAAGCTGAGCAACAGGAACATCGGCAAGTATTTTGGAGTCTATTATGTCTCCCTTTGAGATATAAACCTTTTTTCCTTTTTTAACAGGCGTGTTGCATATCTGTCCCTTAACAAGCTGCTGTATCTGAGCACGGATTATTTCTTCTATCACAGCAAGCTCATCATCTCTGTCTCTTTCAAGAACCTTTACCTCCATCTCCTCTATCCAGAAGGTGCGATCATCCTTATCAATACCGCGTCTTGAAAAGACTTTGGCATCAATAACAATCCCATCGACTCCCGGAGGAACTCTTAAGGATGTATCTTTAACATCTCCGGCTTTTTCCCCGAATATGGCACGAAGAAGTTTTTCTTCGGGAGAAAGCTGCGTTTCGCCTTTCGGGGTTATTTTTCCCACAAGAACATCTCCAGGCCCTACCTCGGCTCCGAGTCTTACGATGCCGCTTTCATCAAGATCCTTAAGCGCTTCATCACCAACATTCGGTATGTCGCGGGTAATATCCTCCTTACCGAGCTTGGTATCTCTTGCAACAACCTCAAATTCCTCAATATGAACCGATGTATATTCGCCATCACGGACGAGTCTTTCGCTGACAAGGATCGAATCCTCAAAATTGAACCCTCCCCAGGGCATGAATGCGACTGTTACATTCTTTCCGAGAGAAAGCTCACCTTTGTTTGTAGCAGGACCGTCGGCTATTATCTCTCCTGCTTTAATGCGCTGTCCTTTCAAAACTATCGGGCGGTGATTGAAGCAAGTGTTCTGGTTGGAACGCATATATTTTGACAGGTTATAAATCGTGACATGATTTTCAAAACCTTTTTCCGCAGGATCATGCGATAATATTATTCGTGAAGCATCCACCGATTCAACAATCCCATTCCTCTGAGCTACTATTGTAACCCCGGAATCCTTGGCAACAACATCTTCTATGCCTGTACCCACGAGGGGGGCTTCATTAACCATGAGGGGAACCGCCTGACGCTGCATGTTGGAACCCATCAGAGCCCTGTTCGCATCATCGTTCTCAAGAAAGGGAATAAGAGATGCTGAAACGCTTACAAGCTGATTGGGAGATACGTCCATCAGCTCGATTTCCTTTTTCTTAACCATCATGAATTCCCCTGCAACACGCGATGTAACAAGCGGGTTCAGGTATTGACCGCTTTCACCAACCGGTGCGTTAGCCTGTGCAATAGGAAGTTCCTTTTCGTCAAAGGCATCAAGAAATTTGACTTCATTTGTAACAGTTCCGTTTCTTACAATTCTGTATGGTGTTTCAATAAAACCATAATCATTAACCCTTGCGTATGTGCTTAACGAAACAATAAGGCCTATGTTGGGACCTTCAGGGGTCTCAATGGGACATATGCGCCCGTAATGAGAAGGATGAACGTCTCTGACTTCAAAGCCGGCACGTTCCCGTGTAAGCCCGCCAGGTCCGAGAGCGCTCAGCCTTCGTTTGTGGGTTGTTTCTGAAAGAGGGTTTGTCTGGTCCATAAACTGGCTGAGCTGGCTTGTTCCAAAGAATTCCTTAACAACTGCCGAAACCGGTTTGGGATTTATAAGATCATTGGGCATCAAGGCGTCAACTTCCTGAAGGCTCATTCTTTCCTTTATAGCCCTTTCCATACGCACAAGCCCTATGCGGTATTGATTCTCAAGAAGTTCTCCTACCGCTCTTATTCTGCGGTTTCCCAGATGATCAATGTCATCAACAACTCCCTGGGTATCCCTGAGCTCAATAAGGGTTTTTGCAGTTAGAAGAATGTCTTCTTTTCTTAATATCTTTAAATCGGCGGAAGAGTTGATGCCCAATCTCTGGTTTATCTTAACTCTTCCAACAGTAGAAAGATCATAATAAGCGGTCTTGAAAAAAAGATTATCGATAAAATCCTGGGCGACTTCCGGTGTTGCCGGGTTTCCGGGCCTGAGTCTTCGGTATATTTCAACAAGAGCCTCTTCTTTTGAACCGACTTTATCTATGGCAAGGGTTTTCCTGATTGAATCGCTGTTTGAAGTTCCATCAACAAAGAGCAGTTCGAATTCATTAATTCCCGCTTCTTTAAGTTTTGAAATAGCTTCATTATCAACTTCATCACTCACCTTAACCAAAAGCTCACCGGTTTTTGGATCAGGGATCGCACAGGCAAAGGCTCGTCCTGCAATATCTTCAATATTTATAGGTATCGTCCCCATGTTGGATGAAATGAGCTTCTTGATAAGTTTGGGAGTAAACGGACGCCCTTTTTTAGCTATTATTTCACCGGTATCAGGGTCTTTGATATCCCTTGTGAATTTCTGGCCCTTGTATAAATCCTCCCTCAGTTCCTTATATATGCTTCTTCCGCGTAAAATTATCTTTTCGGTCTTGTAAAAATACGAAAGGAGATCTCCGGGCGTATATCCAAACGCCTTAAAAAATATGGTTACAGGAAATTTGCGGCGTCTGTCTATTCTTATATAAACTATATCTTTAGGATCAATTTCAAGATCGATCCATGATCCGCGCACAGGGATAATTCTGGAGCTGTAAATAATTTTCCCGCTTGAATGGGTTTTTCCTTTATCGTGATCAAAAAATACACCCGATGATCTGTGAAGCTGACTGACAACAACCCTTTCAGTACCGTTAACTATAAAAGTACCCTTATCGGTCATCAGGGGAATAGCTCCAAAGTATATCTCCTGTTCCTTTATATCCCGGATAACAGAAACATCGGTCTCCTTGTTAACATCATATACAACAAGCCTGACTGTTATACGGACAGGTATTTCATAAGTCATGCCCCGGTGTATGCATTCCGCAACACTGTGTTTTATCTCTGCGAATTTGTATGATACAAATTCGAGCGAAGCGCTCCCCGTAAAATCTTTTATTGGAAATACTGATTTGAATACAGCCTGAAGTCCGATATCCTCACGTTTTTCAGGAGGAACATCCATCTGCAAAAAACGTCTGTACGATTCCCGCTGCATTCCAATAAGATCGGGTATCTCAACAATTCTCTGTATCTTACCAAAGTTTTTTCTTAAACGTTTTATTGCCAAAAGTCTTTCCGGCATGGCATCTCCATTTTATAGGATTGAAGCTCCCCACTTCAAGCAGCGGGGAATCTTCGATCGTAGTGAATATTGTCTGTTCTTTAATTTGCTCGCTAACCTCGCCGCAAGTCCGCCATGGCGGGCCTTCGGCTGGGAATACGCTCGCTGTTTTGGGTTAAATATTCAAGATATTATGAAAATCTCTCCCTAAGGCTGTCAAGCTAAATACCAAGTGTTTTCAACATCTTATAAAACATCAATGCAATGAAGACAGGACTATCTTCCAATGAAGATCCCATCTCCACAGCATTAACATTTTTATTTTTCCTGAAATAGTTTTATTATATTTTGTTATCAAAAAATAAAGACTACTTAATTTCGACCTGAGCACCGGCATCTTCAAGCTGTTTTTTAATCTTTTCAGCTTCTTCTTTTGATATACCCTCTTTTACCGGCTTTGGAACTTCATCAACAAGTGACTTTGCTTCCTTGAGTCCAAGACCTGTAATTGCTCTAACTTCCTTGATGATCTGTATTTTCTTATCGCCATGCGCAATCAGCATGACAGTAAACTCGGTCTGTTCTTCAGCCTGTGGTGCTGCGGCTGCCGGTCCGGCTGCTGCAACCATTGCAACTGGGGCTGCCGCCGATACGCCAAATTTATTTTCCATCTCCTTGACGAGCTCGGAGAGCTCTAAAACCGACATGTTAGCTATAAACTCAATAACATCTTCTTTTGTAATATTAGACATTTGTCCTATTCCTCCAAATTTATTCTAAATGCATTACTTTAATAATCTCAATTCAAGGTCTTTTGTTACACAAAATCAGGCTGCTTCCTTCTGATTTTTTATTGCTTGTAAAACATACAAAAAGTTCTTGGGTATTTCGCTTAACACTCTGACAAAAGCTGTCGGGACGCCATTCATTGCTGAAAGCAGTTGGGCCAAAACTACTTCGCGTGGCGGCATGGTTGACAGAGCCTTAATTGAGTTAAAATCAAGCACTTTTCCGCTTAAAACGCCAGCTTTAATTACCAGCTTTTTATTGCTTTCTGCATATTTGATAAGTACTTTCGCAGGAGCAACAGGATCATTGTAACTTAACGCGATTGCGCTGGGACCCTTAAAGCTATCCTTGATCAAAGCCGCTTCAGTGCCTTCTGATGCCCTCTCAAGAAGAGTGTTTTTTGCAACGCGGTATTCGATTCCGGATTCTCTTAATTTTTTACGCAAATCGCTGATAGCCGCAACATCAAGGCCTTTATATTCAGTAACAATTACAACCTTTGATCTTGAAAACTTTTCATGCAAATCTTGCGCGATCTGTTTCTTTTCTTCAAGTTTCATCTATATATAACACCTCCTTCCTTAATCTGCAAAAACCGGAGGATTTCTTCAGACTGCCGTTCATTGATTAAAAAGATTCGGCATAATATCTTCTCATATTTAACCAATCAACAACCGCCATCCGTCTCTGTAGGCCGGCACAGCCGCTTAGGCAGAATAAATATACACCTACGGTCTTTGACAGGATTACATTATTTCAATATTTAAAAATTTATAATTTTCCGCCCGAAAGAATTCGCCCCAAAGGCAAATAGACAACCGGAGCATCACGGAAACATCCGTTTTTTAATAAAAGATTATTTGGCCAGATCTTTTATTGCAGATACATCAATTTTGATTCCTGGGCCCATCGAGGATGAAACGGCCAGGCCTCTTAAATAAAGTCCCTTGCTGGAGGATGGCTTAAGTCGAAGGATCATATCCAAAAATGCTGCAAGATTTTGAACAAGCTTTTCTACGCCAAATGAAACCTTGCCCATGGGAGCATGGACTATTCCTGCTTTTTCAACCCTGAATTCTATTTTTCCGGCCTTCAGCTCTTTTACGGCTCTTGAAACATCAAATGTGACGGTACCTGTTTTGGCATTAGGCATAAGACCTCTGGGACCCAAAAGTTTTCCTATTTTTCCAACAGCTCCCATCATATCCGGTGTTGCAATAGCTTTATCGAAACCGAACCATCCTCCCTGAATCTTTGCAAGGATTTCTTCGTTCCCAATAAAATCGGCACCGGCTTCAAGTGCCTCTTTTTCCTTCTCTCCTTTGGCAAACACGAGGACCTTGACCTCTTTGCCTATTCCATTCGGCAAAACAACAGTACCTCTTACCATCTGATCTGCATGCCTTGGGTCAACACCAAGGCGGACAGCGACATCAACTGTTTCATCAAATTTGGCATATGATGAATCAATCACTGCTTTTACAGCAGTAGCAAGATCATTTTTTGCCTCGGCAATAATCTTTGTTTTAGCTTCTATATATTTCTTACCCCGCTTCGGCATTTTTCTCTATATACTCCTTTTTCTCTTTAATCGATCTCGATCCCCATGCTCCTGGCTGTTCCTGCAATAATATTGTAGGCAGCTGCCTGGTCATTGGCATTCAAATCAACCATTTTCATCTTTGCAATCTCTTCCACCTGTTCCCGTGTTACTTTAGCCACTTTCTCTCTCTTCGGGTCGCTGGATCCCTTAGCTATCTTTGCCGCTTTCTTCAATAATATGGACGCAGGCGGTGTCTTTGTTATGAAAGTAAAAGATCTGTCCTGATAAACAGTAATAACAACAGGTATAACCATTCCTTCGTCATTTGCAGTTCTAGCGTTAAAAGCCTTGCAAAACTCCATTATATTAACGCCTTGCTGCCCGAGTGCGGGACCAATAGGCGGAGATGGATTTGCTTTTCCAGCCACAACCTGCAATTTAATCATTGCCATAACCTTTTTTGCCATTTTCTTTTTCGCTCCTGATACTATATCTTTGTTACCTGCACGAATTCAAGTTCCACAGGTGTTGAACGACCGAATATGCTGACAAGAACCCTGATCTTCCCCTTTTCAGGATTGACCTCCTCAACCAGACCGTTGAAATTCGTAAAAGGCCCGTCTATTACCCGTATTTCATCTCCGGTTTCAAAATAGTACTTTGGCTTGGGCTTAAGCTTTCCAGCCTCCATACGGCTCAAAATCTGTTCAGCCTCTTCATCTGAAATGGGAGTCGGCTTCTCTCTTCCTCCCAAAAAACCACTGACCTTGGCAGTATCGTTAACTACATGCCAGGTCTCATCATCGAGTTCCATTTTGACCAATATATACCCGGGATAAAATTTCCGGGTAGAAGTCTTTCTTTTTCCCTTCACAAGCTCGACTATCTGCTCTGTAGGAACCAGCACCTCCCCAAACTTTTCAGGATGATTGCAGGCAGCTATTTTTTCATCCAGAGCCATTTTGACCTTATTTTCAAAGCCGGAATACACGTGGACTATATACCACTTAAGAGCCACTCTCTATTCTCCTCGTTATTATTGAAGAACCACACGGACAAGGCTTGACAGTCCTATGTCAACTACACCAAGAAAAAGTGAAATTATCATCACCAGAATAATAACTACAACCGTCGAACCAACCGTCTGTTTACGTGAAGGCCAGGTAACTTTTTTAAGCTCAATCTTAACTTCTCTTAGAAATTGCAGAGCTCTCTGATAATAATTATTTGATTCCTTTTCCGTAACAGATTTGGTGCCGGTTAAAGGTTTTTTCTGCTGTAGTGCCTGTACCTTTTTTAACTCGGGTGAAGAGTCAGGCTTCAAAATGGCTTTTGTTGATCCATTATTTGATTCCTGTGAAATTACAGGCACATCATTATCCTGCTTCGACTTTTTTCTGTTGCTTGCGCTCTTTTTCTTTAGTAACCGTGCCATTGCGCTCCTGTATCGAGATATCTGCGAATCTAAACTCTAAATCTTTTAAAGAAACATTTTTGAAATATTTGGCAGGCCAGGAGGGATTTGAACCCCCAACACCCGGATTTGGAGTCCGATGCTCTGCCGTTAGAGCTACTGGCCTGCAATGTCATTTAATAACCGGTTCTTGACAAACACAGCCGGTATTAAAAACGATAATTATTTAGTCTCTTTATGGTTTGTATGTTTCTTGCAAAACCGGCAGTACTTGCTGAACTCAAGCTTATCCGGCGTCGTTCTTTTATTCTTTGTTGTGGTGTAATTTCTTCTTTTGCATTCACCACACGCTAGTGTAATAATTACTCTCACCTGCTCACTCCTTAACCGTTATCCGATTATTTCGCTTACAACTCCTGCACCAACAGTCCGGCCGCCTTCCCTTATCGCAAAACGAAGCTCTGTCTCCATCGCTATCGGTGTTATCAAATCCGCCGATATCGTTACATTGTCCCCGGGCATTACCATCTCTATACCCTCAGGCAATGTCAATATACCCGTAACATCCGTCGTCCTGAAATAAAACTGCGGCCTATATCCGTTGAAAAAAGGCGTGTGCCTCCCGCCTTCCTCCTTGCTCAATATGTAAACCTCCGCCTTAAACTTAGTGTGCGGTGTTATTGACCCAGGTATTGCCAACACCTGACCACGCTCCACTTCCTCCCGCTTCGTACCTCGTAACAATACCCCTATGTTGTCTCCCGCCCGTCCCTCGTCCAAAAGCTTCCGGAACATCTCTACTCCCGTACATACCGTCTTGAGCGTAGGACGTATCCCTACTATCTCCACATTGTCTCCAACATGTATAATACCACGATCTACACGACCCGTTACTACCGTCCCACGTCCCGATATGCTGAAAACATCCTCTATCGGCATCAAAAACGGCTTGTCTATATCACGCACAGGCTCAGGTATAAATGAATCTATCGCATCCAGTAACTCAAATATGCACTTCGCTTCCTCGCTCTTGACATCATCACTCTGCAATGCCTTCAACGCACTCCCGCGAATTATCGGCGTGTCATCTCCAGGAAACTCATACTTGTCTAAAAGCTCCCTCAACTCCAACTCTACCAACTCTATAAGTTCCTTGTCATCAACCATGTCACACTTGTTCAAAAATACAACTATCTTCGGTACTCCTACCTGTCGCGCAAGCAATATGTGCTCCCGTGTCTGAGGCATAGGCCCATCATCTGCCCCCACTACCAGGATCGCTCCATCCATCTGCGCTGCTCCCGTTATCATGTTCTTGATATAGTCGGCATGACCTGGACAATCCACGTGCGCATAATGTCTGTTAGCTGTCTCATACTCTACATGCGCTGTAGCTATCGTTATCCCCCTCTCCTTCTCCTCGGGCGCCTTGTCTATCTGGTCAAAAGGCACATACGTCCCCATACCCTTTAACGCACAGTGCTTCGTTATCGCTGCCGTCAATGTCGTCTTGCCGTGATCTATATGACCTATCGTTCCCACATTAACATGCGGCTTCGTCCTCTCAAACTTCTTCTTTGCCATCTCGAATACCCTCCC
>CAYODW010000090.1:0-9380 GCA_964402865.1 uncultured Desulfonema sp.
ACCGTGTGTCAGTTCCAGTGTGGCTGATCATCCTCTCAGACCAGCTAACCATCGCAGCCTTGGTAGGCCATTACCCTACCAACAAGCTAATGGTACGCGGGCTCATCTTCAAACAGTAGCATATAAATAGAGGCCACCTTTGATCTTCAAGACCGAGGTTTCAAAGATATTATTCGGTATTAGCCCGCCTTTCGGCGAGTTATCCCCAATTTGAAGGAAGATTACCCACGCGTTACTCACCCGTGCGCCACTTTACTATCTTTAGCAAGCTAAAGAGTTCTCGTGCGACTTGCATGTGTTAAGCACGCCGCCAGCGTTCATTCTGAGCCAGGATCAAACTCTCCAATTAAACTTTTAAATTGTTGCATTTTCATGCAAAATGAGACCTAACTCACAAGCTGTCACTACCTAGTTTTCAAAGATCAAGTAGCTGCTGAAACAGCAACCCATATTTCAAGAAAGTATTTTTATAATTTATTCGGGATGTTATGTCAAGCAGAATATTAATTTATTTTATTTTCTTAATTTCCTGCTAAACACTCTCAATTTCTCGAAAGATTTGTTTTATACTATTCCGAATATTCTTTGTCAAGCAAATTATTTATATTTTTTTGAGTCAGATTTTCTTCTTTAAGGTATGCTGAGCATTAAAAAAGAAGGTCTTCTTTTATACGCGCACATTTTTTTTGTCAACATAAAATGTGTGCATGCAAAATAAATTGTTATGTCATGATTTTATTGAAGTTCCCCAGCAGCAGACAACTGAGAATCTCTAACCGTTAGGAATAGCTCTGTTTGTAAATCAAGCTCGCTAGCCCAGCGGGAAGCAGCGTAAAAAGCGCTCGCTGTTTCTGTTTAATGAACAATTAAAAACAAAGAAGAGCGTATCTATCCTCTGACATAAATTATGTCAAGCATTATTATTTGAAATATTATTTTATTCTGATTTTATGGAAACGTTTTTTCCCGGATCTTAACAGTATTTCCATATCCCTGATATCATTAGAAGTAATCAATTCATCAAACTTATCGATTCGCCTTTCATTTATATAGGCCCCACCCTGTTCAATCAATCTTCTTGCAGCACCGCCGGATGGAGCCAGATTTACTTCATGAAACAGCTTAAACGCAGGGATACCGGATTCCAGGATCTTCGAATCAATATATGAAAAAGGGACTGCAGAATCTGCTATTTCAGAATTATCTCTCGGCACGGAGCTTGACGGCAATATTGACCGGCTGACATACCGTTGTCCAAAAACACTGGCAGCCGCCTGATAAGCCATAACAGCCTCCTCATTACCATGCGCAAGCCTTGTTGCTTCAAAAGAGAGTACTGTCTTGGCACTGTTTAAATCGGCGCCCTTTAAATGCTTAATTTCTTTGATTTCATCTATCGGCAAAAATGAAAAAAGGGCTAAAAACCTTGCTACATCCCTGTCATCCGTATTAATCCAGTATTGATAATAATCATATGTAGTTGTTTTAGAAGGGTCAAGCCAAATTGCCCCCTTGACTGTTTTTCCCATTTTAGCGCCTGAACTTGTTTTGATTAAGGGAAAAGTTATACCAAATGCAGTTTCTTTGCGCACTTTTCTTATAAGTTCTATGCCGGCAACAATATTACCCCACTGGTCGCTTCCGCCCATTTGGAGTCTGCACCCGAATTTGTCAAATAATTCCAAAAAATCATATGCTTGTAAAAGCATATAGTTAAATTCAATAAAACTGAGACCTTCTTCAGAATCAAGCCGTAATTTGTAGCTTTCTGCCTTAATCATTCTGTTCACTGAAAAATGTTTTCCGATATCCCTTAAAAACGGAATATATTTAAGTTCGCTAAGCCAGTCATTGTTGTTAATCAGTAGTGCTTTTTCTTTATCAAAATCAATAAATCGGGATAGCTGATTTTTGATTCCAATAGCATTCTTTTCAACCATTTCAGAAGTTAGAAGCTTCCTCATCTCCGTTTTTCCGCTTGGATCTCCAACAAGCCCTGTTCCGCCGCCAACAAGCGCGATAGGCCTGTGGCCATGCCTTTGCATATGGGCAAGTGCCATGATTGGAACAAGGCTTCCAACATGCAGGCTTGATGCTGTCGGATCAAAACCTATATAGCATGTAACGCTCTCATTCTGAACATAATCTCTCAGTTCTTTCTCGTGGGTGGTTTGCTCAATAAAGCCACGTTCCATAAAAATATCAATTAAACTGACCATTCTCAACCTCATTTATTGGCATACTCAACGGCTCTTGTTTCACGTATCACAATCACTTTGATTTGCCCTGGAAAAACAAGTGACTCTTCGATTTTTTTAGCAATATCCCTGCTAAGCATCACTGAGTCCTCATCGGATATAATTCCGCTTTCGACAATGACCCTCAATTCTCTTCCGGCCTGAATTGCATAAGTATTCGAAACTCCATTAAACGAATTCGCTATTTTTTCCAAATCTTCCAGCCTTTTTATGTAATTCTCAAGAAGTTCCTTTCGTGCACCTGGTCTTGCCCCGGAAAGTCCGTCGGCAGCTTGTACAAGATAAGCATATACTGAAGATGGCTGTATATCTTCATGATGGGCGGCAATTGCATGAACGACTTTAGGGGCTTCACCGAATTTCTTCGCAAGATTTGCTCCAATAACCGCGTGCGGGCCTTCAACTTCATGGTCTATTGCTTTTCCTATGTCATGCAGCAAGCCCATGCGCCTAGCCAGCTTTGAACTAAGGCCCAATTCGGAAGCCATTATACCGCTGAAAAAACCTACTTCGATTGAATGCTGTAAAACATTTTGTGCATAACTTGTGCGGAATTTCAATCTTCCTATATATTTTATAAGTTCATTATTAATTCCATGCACACCTAAATCAAAGGCAGCTTGTTCTCCAGCCTCTTTAATTGCCTGATCTACCTCCAGTTCGACCTTTTTTACTATATCCTCTATCCTTGCTGGATGAATTCGGCCGTCAGAAATAAGTCTCGTCAGAGATATACGAGCTACTTCTCTTCTGACAGGATTAAATCCGGACAAAATAACTGCTTCAGGTGTATCATCTATTATAAGGTCAATTCCAGTCGCTGCTTCAAGCGCGCGTATATTACGCCCCTCTCTTCCAATTATTCGCCCCTTCATTTCATCATTAGGAAGTTGAACAACAGAAACTGTTCGTTCAGCAACAAACTCTCCCGCATATCTTTGTATCGCAGTTGAAATTATATTTTTTGCTCTTTTGTCCGCTTCTTCCTTTGCTTCACTTTCGATTTTTTTAATCAATTTAGCAGCATCATGCCTGGCTTCATTTTCCATTGCCCTGATAAGAAGTTCTTTTGCCTGTTCGGCAGTTAAATCGGAAACCCTTTCAAGTTGTTTTTTCTGTTCTTCAATCAGTTCATTATGCAAAACTTCACTCCGCTCAATATTTTCTTCTCTTTTCTGGAGCATAACCTCTTTTCGCGAAATCTCCCTGTCTCTTCGTTCAATCTGTTCAAGCTTGTTATCTATGCTCTCTTCTTTCTGTATTAACCTTTTCTCTCTTTTCTTAAGCTCTGCCCTAGTCTCTTTATTTTCATTATCAAACTCGCTTTTCATCTTGAAAAGCTTATCCTTCGCTTCAATCTGAGCTTCTTTAATAATAGATTCAGACTTAATTTTTGCTTCCTCTATTATTCTGTTAGCTTCATTCTCCGCAGCCTTGATTTTTTGAGAGGCTATTCTTCCCTTAATCCAATAAGCAACAACAAATCCTATTCCAAAAACAACTATGCCGGTAATTATTATATATATCTCTTTCATCAGTTATCTCCACTTGTGCAGTATGAGCTCAATAAGGCAAGCTTTCGGTATTGATCATTCAAAATAAAGCACCTGCAACTATTTATTACTTTTGATTTAATCGTTATAATTTCTTAAACTGTATATTGATCGGTTCTGCCGAACCGATCCCTAATGATGATAATAAAACAAATAGAAAGAGAACATGGTTAATGGTATGGAAACAACTATAAAAAGAGGGGGAAGCAAAAAAGATCAGGGCAAACATTTTTTCAAGATTTCTCTTTTTTGATTCCAGGGGAATGAACCCCCACCACAGTGCCGTGTTGATAAGCCTCTGAACCGAACGTTCAAAGTTAGCGCCTTATGGTTTCTTTAGGCTTTTCTGTACAAGCAGAACATGCACACCAAAACCAAGGAAGGCTCTATTGTTATGTTTGTTGGATCAAAGAACAAATATCAATCACGAACACGGCAGGGGTTTTTTACATCATCAAATCCGGAAATGCAGGCCAAGGGCAAATTTCATACAAGACAACGTACAGAAATGCCTTTATATTATTTGCAAGATACTGAAATTTCGAAAGGTAACGATGGAGATTTATCATTTCTGAACATTTTAGTCAATATGGAAATTTCATCAAACATTCACATTAAACAATTATCCAACAATCTTATCATATTCGCCGATTTCTCAGAAATTTCAAACAGAAAATCAGAGTGATTTTTTTTAATCTCAATATTATTATTGGCAATATTCAACGCAGTCATAATCATAATTCCAAGTTGGTTCAGGCTTGTTGGAGAATCATTCAGCTGGGACTCAATCTTTTTAACTTCCTGAACGAGGAAGTCGGCAACTTCTGCTGCATGTGATGCATCAGCTTCCGCTTTAAATGTATAATGTTTCCCAAATAGTTCTATTTTTACAATATGTTCCAATAAATAAATATCTACCTTTCAAAAACAAATAATATGGCTTCTAATTATGAGCTTCTGAAATACCATTGAGCTTGGAAAGAAGATTATCTATCCTTGACCTAATAAGATCTCTCTCATGGGAATAGCTCTTTTCCGCTTCGATCTTCCCCTGCAGCTCCTCCTCTAACTTCATAATTTTATTTTTAAGTTCTACAGTTATTTCTTCATATGATTTGCAAAGCGCAACCACTTTTTCGAGTTTTTGTTCTATTTCCTCAAATTGACGCAGAATCATTTCCTTTTCCAACTTTATCACCTCGTCTGTTATAACTTTTATAATATTCCATCTATGTCAAAGTCAAGATATAATACCCGATCGCTTTTGAATTATTCCTTCAACAACCATCAAATCCTGCATGCTGTTAACACCCAATATTTCTTCGCTATCCTCACCAATAATTGCGCCAACTCTTTTATTCTCTTTATATCCTATTTTAACTATATCTGTAAGATAAAATTCACCCTGGGCATTATCGGCTTTAATTTTATTAAGAGAATACTCCAAAAAGGTCTTTGTAACGCAATATATACCTGAATTAATGGTTTTTATCTTCTTCTGATCCGCAGTGGCGTCTGCTTCTTCAACAATTCCTGAAACAGATTGTTTGTTATCCATGATAATTCTTCCATACCCATGCGGGTTTTCAATTTCAGCAGCAAGTATGGACAGATCCCATTTTTTCCTGATATGGTTATTATATAGTTTCGTTACCGTGCCGGAAGAAAGCAGCGGGACATCACCGCAAAGGATTAAAACCTGTTCAGCATATTCAGGAATCATTGGAAGAGCACACTTAACAGCATGTCCGGTTCCAAGCTGATTTTCCTGTAAGGCAAAAAGAACTTCATAAACATCAGATACTAATTTTTTTACCTTTTCAGCCTGCCTCCCTACAACAAGAACAATATCATTTCCGGCTATTTTTTTTGCAGTTTCAAGGACATACATTACCATTGGCTTGCCGTTAATCTCATGCAACACCTTGGCTCTGTCTGATTTCATTCGTGTTCCTAATCCAGCGGCTAGAATGATTGCCGCAAGTTTATCTTCCGTATGCATAATAATTGCCTGTATATGAAATATACTTATCAATAAAAAAGGGCAACCTGCATTTTAAGGCTGCCCTTTTTTTAATCCTTTAAAAACGTATAAATATCAAATAAAATAGACTGGAAAATACTATCGTCTCGTTTCAGCAAGTTTTATGCGTTGCATAGCCCTTTCCAAAGCGGCCCTTACCCTTATAAAATCAATATCTTCACGGGCACCCGCCGTTTCCAAACGTTCCTGGGCTCGTTTTAAAGCGGATTTTGCCCTTTCAACATCAATATCACGCCTTCTTTCAGCAGATTCAGCCAGCACAGTAACTCTGTCTGGCAGCGCCTCAGCAAATCCCCCATTGACAAATACAAACCTTTCTTCTCCCTTTATATCCTTGTACCGGATAATGCCCACTTTCAGAGTGGTGAAAAAAGGTGTATGGCCAATTAGAACTCCAAATTCACCCAGCGAGCCGGGAGCCATAACAATTTGCGCTTCTTCGTTAATAACTGATTTTTCAGGTGTAACAACTTCAATTTTTATGTTTCCGGCCATATTATATGCCCTCACTTCTACTTTTCATCGGCCATTTGCTTTGCTTTTTCAACGGCTTCTTCTATACCACCAACCATATAAAAGGCGCGTTCGGGAAGATCGTCATGCTTGCCTTCGCAAATTTCCTTGAATCCTCTTACAGTATCGGCAATTTTAACATACTTGCCTTTCATCCCTGTAAAGGTTTCAGCAACGTGGAATGGCTGCGATAAAAATCTCTGGATTTTTCTTGCCCTTGATACGGTGACTTTATCCTCATCGGACAATTCTTCTATGCCGAGGATAGCGATAATATCCTGAAGCTCCTTATATTTCTGAAGAATCTGCTGAGTTTTACGGGAAACCAGATAATGCTCTTCACCGATATAAGAGGCATCCAGAATTCTTGATGTTGAATCGAGCGGGTCAACAGCAGGATAAATCCCGAGTTCCGCTATCTGTCGCGACAAAACAACAGTACCGTCAAGATGGGCAAAAGTCGTAGCAGGAGCAGGGTCTGTCAAATCGTCTGCAGGGACATAAACACATTGGACAGCTGTTATTGATCCCTTGTCTGTAGAAGTAATACGTTCCTGAAGTTCACCAAGGTCAACAGCAAGAGTGGGCTGGTAGCCGACGGCAGACGGCATACGTCCGAGAAGAGCGGAAACTTCCGAACCTGCCTGGGTAAACCTGAATATGTTATCAATAAAAATAAGGACATCCTGCCCTTCTATATCACGATAATATTCGGCTGCAGTTAGTGCGGACAGCGCGACCCTTGCTCTTGCTCCGGGAGGTTCTGTCATCTGGCCGTATATCAGGGCCGCTTTGGGAAGAACGCCGGAAACCTTCATTTCATGATAAAGGTCATTTCCTTCGCGTGTCCTTTCACCGACTCCTGCAAAAACGGAAATACCACCGTGATGCATGGCTATATTATTAACCATCTCCATCATTATAACTGTTTTACCGACTCCGGCACCTCCGAACATACCCATTTTCCCGCCTCTCGGAAACGGTACCAGCAGGTCTATAACCTTTACACCTGTCTCAAGAACGCGAACTGTTGTATCCTGTTCCGTAAATTTGGGCGCTTCGCGGTGAATCGGCATCATTTTTTCATGACTTACCGGCCCAAGCCCGTCTACCGGACGTCCTACAACATTCAATACCCTTCCAAGTCCGGCAGGACCAACCGGCATCATAATAGGTTTTCCGGTATCCTTGACCGACATGCCTCTCACCAATCCATCAGTTACATCCATAGCGATTGATCGAACGACATTGTCGCCAAGATGCTGGGCAACTTCCACCACAAGATTATCCTGTTCATTATTTATGGCGGGATTGCTTATCAGAAGTGCGGTAAGGATGTTTGGAAGCTTTCCTTCTTCAAACTCCACGTCAACAACAGGCCCCATAACCTGCTTTATTTTACCAATGTTTTCTACCATCTATAGACCTCCTATCAAAACTGAATGCGGTATTTTCAATTCTTACCCTTTAAGCGCCTCCGCGCCACCTACAATATCCATAAGATCTGCGGTGATGGAAGCCTGACGGGCCTTGTTGTATGCCAGAGTAAGACTATTAATCATATCGTTACAAGCCTTGGTTGCATTGTTCATAGCGGCCATTCTAGCAGCATGCTCGCTTGTTGATGTCTCCAAAAGAGCGCTGTAAATCTGAACATAGATATTTCTCGGAAGCATTTCATCAAGCAATTCGGATGGCGAAGGTTCGCATATGTGCTCAGCAAGAAATTTTTTTTCAACCTCTTCGCTCTTCTCAGCAGCTTCAATAGGTGGAATCGGAAGAAGCTTTTTTATCACGGGCAATTGTTTGGCCACACTTTTAAATTCAGAATATATCACATATACTTCATCATACTCATTATCCAGGTATCTATCAATAAGCTTTCTGCCTGCCTTAACAGCCACATTAAACCCGAACCTGCCGCCGACAACGCCAACATGTTCGCTTGCAATTTCCAGATTATTTTTTCTGCACCAGTCACGGCCTTTCTTACCAAAACATGCAAAAGAAATCTTGATATCTTCTTTCGATTTCTCTTTCAAAAATGATTCGGCTTTTAACATAAGATTTGCATTGAACCCGCCGCACAATCCTCTGTCTGAAGTGCAAAGAAGAATATTGATCTTTGAAATCTTTTCACGCACTGCCAGCAACTGGTTTGCTTCATTTCCTCCTCGCTCCGCAAGACTCCCGAGAACTTCTGCGAATTTGCTCGCATAAGGCCGGAAACCGGTCATGCTGGATTGCGCGCCACGAAGTTTGGAAGCGGCCACCATGTTCATGGCTTTTGTAATCTGCTTTGTCTTTTTTACTGCGCCTATTTTTGTTTTGACGTCTTTTAACGTAGCCATTCAACTCAACCCTTATATATTCACAAATTACAATATTATAATAAAAAATCCGGGCCGATATTATTTAATCGTATCCTTGAATTCCTCATCAAAAGCGTTCAAGGCATCCGTCATCAGTTTATCAAGTTCATCACTAATGATTTTCTTATCGGCAAGCTCTGTAAATATTTGTGGATATCTATCCGCAATAAATGCAAAAAGTCCAGCCTCATATTTGGCAAGAACGTTTACCGGATACTTATCAAGAAAGCCTCTTGTTCCGGCATAAAGTATTGTAACCTGCTTCTCCATCGGAAGCGGCTTATACTGAGGCTGCTTTAATATCTCGACAAGCCTTGCTCCTCGTGTAAGCTGTCTTTGTGTTGCCTTGTCAAGGTCGCTTCCAAAAGCCGCAAATGCTTCGAGTTCGCGGTACTGAGCAAGATCCAGGCGGAGGCTGCCCGCTACTTGTTTCATTGCTTTAACCTGAGCTGCGCCGCCGACACGAGATACTGAAAGACCTACGTTGATGGCGGGACGGACACCGGCAAAGAACAGGCTGGGTTCAAGATAAATCTGCCCGTCTGTAATCGAAATAACATTTGTCGGAATGTACGCGGAAACGTCGCCTGCCTGAGTCTCAATAATCGGAAGGGCGGTAAGCGAGCCAGCGCCAAGTTCA